>CAZQKV010000011.1:0-10651 GCA_964593995.1 Candidatus Woesearchaeota archaeon | reverse complement strand
TCAAAATTCTAAAGATTATATTACAATTTGGTCTGATAGTAAGGCATTAATAAACATGCTTAAAAGACAATTTAATGAAATGTGGAAAAATTCTGAAATATTAGAAAGTTGGGTGAAGATAAATAAGGCCGCTTTATAAGTAAGTGATAATTATCTTATAATCTGACTTAAATCTTTTAAATCTTGTATTAAAAAATCAGGTTGATTTTTTATAAGCTCTTTTGGTGATTCCCAAGAACACTTTGATGCAATAATCACAATATTGCATTTAGCTTTTTTTGCAACTTTTATATCTGTAACTCTATCCCCCACATAATAACAATTTTCAGGTTTTATTTTATGTTTTTTTAAATAGTTTTTAATAAACTTGCCTTTATCTCCAAAACTTTCTGCACCATAAATTTCTTTAAATTCTTTTTTTAAATTAAATTTTTTTAATATGGGTATGACAAATTTTTTTAGTGAATTTGTCACAAGAATTTTTTTTGTTTTTATTCTTCTGATACAATCTACATCATGACATTTTTTTATTTTTTCTGAGTCTTTTTTAACAGCCTTCATTATTTTTTTCTCAAGAAACCACGCAGTTATAAAAGAAAAACCCATTTTTGCAAGCATCTTTCTCATAGTGGTTCCTAAATTAATAAACATCTGAACTCTTTTTCTTGAAAACCCGTATCTTTCAAGCTTGTCCCCCATCTTTGTATAATAAATACTTCTTGTATCTGCGATTGTTCCATCAAAATCAAATATCACTAATTTTTTCATTTCTAAAATAAGAAAGAATAGTATTTAAAATTAGTTAATGAAAAATTAAGAGTATGAATTAAATTTAAAAATGCTGGATGGTAAGACATAATATGGTTTATGACTTTAAATTAATAGAAAAAGAAATATTGAATTTTTGGGAAAAGCAAGAGATCTATAAAAAAAGTAAAAAAAATAATATAAAAGGTAAAAAATTTTATTTTTTACAAGGCCCTCCTTATACTTCAGGTATGCTTCATATTGGGCATGCTTGGAATAATTCTATGAAAGATGTTATTATGAGATTTAAAAGACTAAAAAGATTTGATGTATGGGATAGAGCAGGTTATGATATGCATGGACTTCCTACAGCAAACAAAGTCCAAAAAAAACTTAAATTAAAAGACAAGGATGCAATTATTAAATATGGCCTTGATAATTTTAATGAAAAATGTCAAGAATTCTCAGTAAAAAACAAATTATTAATGGATAAGGATTTACAAAGATTAGGTATCTGGATGGATTTTGAAGATGCCTACCTTCCTGTTTCTAATAATTTCATGAGTAGCGAATGGGGGCTTATTAAGGCTGCAAATGAACAAGATAGATTGTATAAGGGTAAGAAAATTATGCAATGGTGTTATGAGTGTGAAACCTCTCTTGCAAAACATGAACTTGAATATAAAAATGTTAGTGATAAATCAATTTATGTTAAATTTAAATTAAAAAATGAGGAAGGATATTTAATTATTTGGACAACCACCCCTTGGACAATTCCATATAATTTGGGAGTTATGGTTAATCCAAATTTAGACTATATAAAGGTGAAAAGTGATGGAGAAATTTATATTATTGCTAAAAAATTGGCAAAAAAACTTTTCAAGGATTTAATGCATAAAAACTATAGTGTTTTTAAAGAATTTAAAGGAAAGGAATTAGAAGGATTAGAATACATACACCCTTTTTCAGATACAATTGATTATGCCAGCCTAAAATCACAAAGTGAAAAGATTCATACGGTTCTCTTATCTAAAGAGTATGTTAACTTAGATGCGGGTACGGGACTGGTTCATTGTGCTCCGGGCTGCGGCCCAGAAGATTATGAAATTGGGAGAAAATACAAAATACCTGCATTTAATAGGACAAATGAGCAAGGTATTTTTGAAAATATGGGCAAATTTAATGGCATAAAAGCGAAAGTTGATGATTGGAAATTTACCAAAGCATTGTACGATAGAAATGCTTTGATGGCTGAAGAAAAAATTAGTCATGAATATGCTCACTGTTGGAGATGTGATAATCCTGTAATCTTTCGCGCAACAGAACAATGGTTTTTAAAAATTGAGGATTTAGTTCCAAAAATATTAAGATACAATAAAAAAATAAATTGGGTCCCTGAATTTGCAAAAAAGAATTATGAATCTTGGGTGGGAAATTTAAAGGATAATGGTTTAACAAGACAAAGATTCTGGGGGTGCCCAATGCCGGTTTGGGAATGTGAATGTGGTAAAATAACAGTAATTGGAAGTGAAGAAGAACTAAAAGAAAAGGCAATAAATAAGGTTCCTAAAAACCTTCACAAACCTTGGATTGATGAAGTGAAGATTAAATGTAAGTGCGGGAAAGAAATAAGGAGAGTCCCTGATGTTTTAGATGTTTGGATTGATTCAGGAACCGCAAGTTGGAATTGTTTAAAATATCCTCAAACAAAAAAATATTTTAATAAATATTTCCCTGCGGATATGATTTTAGAAGCAACAGAACAAACAAGATTATGGTTTAGTATGCTTCAGTTATGCAGTGAGATCATGTTTAAAAAATCTTGTTACAAAAATGTATACGCTCATGGAATGATCTTTGACTTTCAAGGAACCAAAATGTCAAAAAGTTTAGGGAATATTATTTCCCCTTATGAAGTGATTGATAGATATTCTTCAGATATCTTTAGATATTATATTTGTGAAATTAATGCAGGTGAGAATATTAATTTTAATTGGGAAGAAGTTAAACAGAAACAAAAATATTTAAATGTATTAATGAATGTTGGTAATTTTTTAATTGATTTAACAAAAAACAAAAAACCTGAAAAAATTAATAATAAAAATTTAGATATTGAAGAAAAATATATTTTATCTAGATTAAATTCTACAATCTCTAATGTTAGTTCTCTATTTGATTCCTATAAGTTGGATGCTACAATTCCTGAAATTGAAAAATTGTTTTTAGATTTATCGCGTATTTATATTAAAATAGTTCGTAATAAGGCAAATAATGATAAAACAAAACAAATTGTATTTAACACAATTTATGAAGTTTACATAAAAAGTTTAATTATTTTTTCACCAATCTGTCCATTAATAACTGAATATCTATGGCAAAATTTAAGAAAGGCAAATTTAGTTAACGAAGAATCAATTCACTTATCAAAATGGCCAAAATCAAATGAGAATAAGATTAATAAAAAACTTGAAAAAGAATTTATTATAATCTTAGAAATTATTGAAAAAGGTCTTGCTGAAAGAGATAAAATGCAAATTGGATTGAAATGGCCGCTAGGCAAGGCAGTTATTTTTAGCAAAGAAAAAATTTCAAGAGAATTAGAAAAAATCATCAAATCTCAATTAAATCTAAAACAAATTGAGATTAAAAAAATAAAAGAAAATAAGATAATTGTTAAACTTGAGTCTAAATTAACACCTGAATTAAAGGCAGAAGGGTATGCTAGAGTGATTAGCAGGAAGGTCCAAGAGCTTAGAAAAAAGTCTGGATTAGTTAAAGAGAATAAGATTAGACTTGGTTTAGTTGTTAATTCTGATCTTAAAGATATGATTGCTCCAATGAATGAATTTATTAAACAAAGGACAAACTCTGAAGAGATTATAATTGAAACCACCGACGGTATTAATGAAAAAAACTACTCTACAAGGTCAGAAGAAACTATCAAAGAAAAGAAAATTATTATGCTTTTGAAAAAAATCTAACAAACATATGCTATTCATGAGTGGTATTTCTTAACAACTTTTTAATAACTATGATTAAATGACGAAAACATTTAAATACTCAAGTTCACTTAAATTAGTAACAAAGATAGGGAGACCTAATAAAGAGGGAACCAACATGATAGTCAAAGAGGAATTTTTAAGTAGGCTAAGAAAGATTTTTGACCTCAACCTTTACGAGGTTAGAGTTTGGACAGCTTTGTTATCGCGAGGAGTTAGTACTGCCGGTGAATTAAGCAATATTTCTGATGTGCCAAGAAGTAGAACTTATGATATTTTAGAAACATTAGAGAAAAAAGGATTTATTGTTATGAAATTAGGCAAGCCTATAAAATTTGTTGCTTTAAAACCAGAGGAAGTTGTTGAAAGAGTAAAGAAAAATCTTGTTAAAGAAGCTAGTGAAAAAAGCAAACGGCTTGATAAACTAAAAGGTGAGGAAATTTTAGGAGAACTTAATAGTTTATTCACACAAGGAGTTAAGTTTGTTGAACCTTCAGACTTGTCTGGAAGTGTAAAAGGAAGACAAAATGTTTACAATCATCTAGATATGATGATCAGAGAGGCTGAATCTACAATAACCATTGTGACAACTGCCTCTGGTTTAAATAGGAAATTAGAAGCATTAATGCCTTCTCTTGAAAAAGCTAAAAAAAGAGGGGTTACAATAAAAATTGCAAGCCAGATTGATGAAGCTAATAAAAAAGTTGCTAAAGAATTAGCAGAAGTTGCAGAAGTTAGACATATCCCAGAAATGAGGGCTAGATTTGCAATTGTTGACAGCGAACAATTATTATTTATGGTTTTAGATGATGATAAAGTCCACCCTAATTATGATGTAGCTATTTGGCTTTCAACAGATTTCTTTGCTAATGCAATGGAGCAGTTATTTGAAGCTGCTTGGAAAACTTTTAAACCTTTTAAATGATTTTAAAATCTCAAGAACTAATTTAATTAAATAATTAACAATCTTGTTTATATATAGTATTTCTAAAATATAAATCCTTAAAAACTAAATTTAGTTTTTAGGTGAATGTTCGGAAAAAGAGAGTTTGCTTTGAGATTATGGGAAAATAGTGAGGAATATAAAACTGCACAAGAAGCTGCTGTAAAAAGATTAGATGATTTGACTAAAGCATGGAAAGATAAATATTCTGGACAAAAAGTTGGAATTGATTTTTCATCAGCTCCTATAATTGGTAAAGAAGGTAATTTTGTAACTTATGTTGAGGGTATTCCAAGCGAAATTTTAGAAGAAACAGCAGATAGCAAATGCAAGGGAATTTCTTGTGAAAGAGCATTAGAAAATGCTTTAAGATACGGTTATGCTAGTTGGTGGGAACTTCCTCAAATAGAAATGCATATTGGTGGTTGGGGAGATATGTTAGCAGCAGCTATGTTTCAACAAGGATATAAAAGAAAAGTAACTAAAAGAACTTCAAGGTGGGTAAAAAGAAAAAAAGAAGATATACAAAACCCTATTGAAATAGCTAAATTACATGGAAAACAATTTAGATTTAGAGAAGTTAGTGGATTTTTTGTTGAAGAAGAATATAAAAAGTTAATACAATTAATAAAACAAGGTCCAAAATTTCCAAAAGAACCTGAAAAACCTTATAATATATATGTTGGAACAAGTGGAATGATTTGTTTTGAAGTAGAAAACAAAGATGCTGCAAATCTTATTTTACCAGAACAAGGATGGATTATAGAAAAACAGCCTGATTTTTTATTGAAATCTAAAAATGTAGGAATAATCTATGAGGTATATGAACCAAAAAAGACAATGGTTCAGATAAATGCAGTACATATTGTAGGGAGAAAAATTGCAAAACTAAAAAAAGGTTATCCAATACCAGAAGCAAAAACATATGAAACAATTTGGCCAGCAAGAATAGGAGCAGAACAACTTAGTGAATTAGCTAGAAAATTAGCAAGTGAGCTAGACTAAATTAATTAGAGTAATTGGATAAAGTGAATGAACAAAACAAGTAAAATAATTATTTAATTTTTAATCAACAATAATAAAACATGTATAATGCATTAATTGTTTTAAAATGAAAGAATGCTTAATAAACCAAGTTTATTAAAAAGTTTATGAGAATAAGAATCAAGAAAAAGGCTCTTTTAAAAGATATAAAAATTGATTCTGTATCTAAAATTGATGATGTTTTTGTTAATGAAAACCTGCTAAATCCTGAGAAATCCGATATCAATCTTTATTTTAGGGGGCAAGATAGTTCCGGGATATTAACATTAAAACAAGGTGAATTAGATGAATTAGTTAAAAAAATCAAGCCTGTAACAGAAGTTAGAACAAAAAAAATAAAATCAAGATAAGATTTCTCCAATCATGTGGTGAACTCCTGTCTGAATTATTTTAACTTCAATGGTTTTTCCTAACAGCCCCTTGTCATTATCTGTTCTTATTAAAACAATATTATAATTATCATCTCTTGCTTCATAAAAATTTTCAGTAAGTTTTTTATTCACAAAAACTTTAATTATTTTGTTTAAAAACTTTTTCTTGTTTTCCGACGCTGTTTGTTTATGCAATTGCATTATTTTGCTTGTTCTTTTATTAATAATTAAAATTGGCAATGGTTTTAATTTTCCAGCTTTAGTCTGCTTATGTATTGACATCTTGCTTAAATTAAAAACATCTGGCCTGATTTTTTCAATAAATTCAAATGTTTGATTAAAATCAGATTCTGTTTCAGTTGGATAACCAATAATAATATCTATTGCAATTGTAATATTAGGAAAACAATTTTTAAATTTGCTTATTATTTGTTCAGCTTCTTGTATTGTGTAAAACCTATTCATGTGTTTAAGAACTTTATTTGAGCCAGATTGTATTGGAATATGAAAAAATTTATACATCTTTGGATAAGAGTATAAACTTATTAGTTCGTCCAAAATTGGAAGGACATTATTTGGGTCCATCATTCCGAGACGAAGTTTAAATTTATGTTTTAATTTTAAAATTTTATTAAGAAGCTCTGGTAATTTATGTTCATGCTCATCTAAACCATAATTTGCATTATCTTGGCTTGTTATCCAAACTTCTTTTGCCCCATTTTGCAAATCACTTTCAATAGACAAAACTATTTTATCTATTGGATAAGAAAATAATTTGCCTTTTGCAATCCTTGTTTTACAATAAGTGCAATTTCCTAAACAGCCTTCACTAATCTGGGTTATTGAAATTAATTTATTTTGAGGTATTTTTGGAGCAAGGATTTTTTCTTCATTTTCTGCTAGCAAATAATGATTTTGTTTAGTAAAAAGTTTGTTTTCGTGATAATCTTTAATCAAAGTTGTGATTTTTTTAAAATGATGTGTTCCAAGAAGTATTGTATTTTTATTTAATTTTTTAATTTGCTTTGCATCTGTTTCAGGCATGCAGCCTGTAATTATTAATAACTTGTCTAGATATGTTTTTGATATATCCTGGATTCTTCTTTTGATTTTATTTTCTGTTTTTGACTTTACAATGCAAGAATTTAAAATAAGTATGTCTGCAATGTCTTGATTATTTGTGATTTTGTATCCTGATTGTGTTAAAATCCCTTTTAAGATTTCTGAATTATTTTGGTTTGCTGCACAACCATAAGTTTCTATATAAATGTATTCCATATTTCTGAGTATATATATGGTTTTAAATGGTTTTTGATTCTTAAGATAGCAAAAAGTGGTAAAAATTGCAAAAATTGCAAAAAAAGGTGTAAATTTGAAAAAGAGCTGAAAATGGGAAATTCTATAATTTACCTTGTTAGTACCCAGTTTAGACCGATGGGTACTTATGCAAGACCAATTCCTTGGGCATTATTAAAAAGGCGTGAAGGCCCAATAGATAAATACTCAAAAGATGTTGAAATATTTCATAAAGAACTAGATAAACAGTTTATTTTAGATTTATTATCTATTGTCAGAAGAGAAACCTTTCCAACAGATCCTCTAGTTATTCAAAAAGCACAACCCATTACAGTAAAAAGGAAAAATAAAAACCAGATTAGGATAGAGTCTCCAAGACCTTATTTAGCTAGATTAAGAGATTTGATAGTAACAGAAGCTGTAAAAAGGGGGCATGCTTATTTAATAAAAGAACTTAGTTTATCTGAAAGAAATTCCTCACCTCAGATAAGTATTGATAAAATAGCAAAAAAGGTAAAAGCAGGGAATGTTGGTTTAATAAAAAAGCTTAATTTATCTGAAAGAAATTCCTCACTTTCTATTGGCCTTGATAAAAAAGCTGAAATTGACTTTGAAGTTACAAGGTATCTTCAAACAGATTTTAATAATCTTTATTTAAAATTAAGAAGTCCTGCAGCTATAAGAGCAAAAAAAGAAATCACTTATGCTTTTCTGCCTTTTGTTATTAGCCTTGCAAAAAGATTTGAAATTCCTGAGCACTTAGATGATTTGGTTGGAGCAGGAAATATTGGTTTAGTAAAATCAATTGATAAATTTGATACTAGTAGAAAAACTAACTTTTCTACATGTGCTGCATACTGGATTAGGGCTCAAATTAAAAAATATATTAGTGAAAATTTAAGGGAATTTAGAATGAATGCTCCTGCTTTTGCAAAAATGCAGCTTATTAAAGATACAGAAAAAGAGATGATAGAAAAAAATAGGATTATTCCAACTAATAATGAATTGCATGAAGAAGTAAAAAAATCAAGAGCTAAATTTGAAGGGCCTCTTAGAGATAAAGTAATTACTAAAAAAAATATAATAACTTTTAGAACCTTAAATTTAATAGAAAGTATGAGTCTTACAGACCTCATGTTTTCACATGTAGAGGATAATTGGCTGGAAATTGCAAGCATGGAAAGAGAGCCCCTAGACCAAGTAATTGAAGATGAGATAGCAACTAAACTATTAGAAAAACTTGATTCTAGGAAAATATCAATATTAGTAAGAAAATACGGATTGAGAGGCACTAAGGCATTAAATAATATAGAAAATGCAAAAATTCATAAAATTACTAAAGAAAGATTGAGGCAATTAGTTAATGAAAGCCTGGAAGAACTAAGAAAAATAACAGATTCAATGACAGCTTAGATAATAAGGTAATTTATTGCAATAATTTATTTAAATGTTCTTTGATTTAATATGAAATGCTTATAACTGACAGCCAATTTGAAAAAGCTCAGAAAGAAATAGATGAGAAAGTAGAAAGTTTAAGACAATAAGTTATTCTTCAAAAAATAATTTTTATTATTATTATTTTATTGGGAACTTATTTAATCTATCTATAAATTCATCTTCCTACATCTCTTCCATTACTTCTATTCCAAGCAAATGCAAAGCATTATGCAATGTTGTTCGAAAAGCATCAATAAGCTTTAATCTAAAAGATTCATTTTCATGCCCGATTACTTTGCAATTATGATAAAATTCTGAAAAATATTTAGCAAGCTCATAAGTATAATTTGCAATTAATGCAGGGTTCATTTGTTTTCCTGCATCTTCTGCTGTTTGAGAAAACTTGTCAATTGTTTTTAATAAAGAGATTTCTTCATTGCATAGTTTTGGGATGGTTTTTATTGACTTGTTAAAATTTTGTTTTTCTGCTTTTTTTATTATAGAGGATGCACGCGCATAAGAATATTGCAAATAAGGGCCTGTGTTTCCTTCAAAATTTAATGCTTCTTCCCATGAAAAACTAACATCTTTTTGAGGCTCATTTTTTAAAATAATATATTTAATTGCTGCAACTCCAACTTTTTTAGGATCTCCTTTTGTTTTTCTCTTGCTTATCCCTTGCTTTGCTTTTTCAATTGTTTTATTTAAAACATCTTCTAATAAAATTATATTGCCTTTCCTTGTTGCGAGAATTTCTTTTCCAAATTTAACTGTTCCAAAAGGCAGGTGATACATCTTATCTGTAAATTCGTAGCCAAATATTTTAAGAATATTAAACAAGTGCTTGAAATGCTCAGACTGCCTAAAATCAACAACATAAATCATTTTCTCAAAATTATATTTTTCAAATCTTTCAACAGCTGCTCCAATATCCTGAGTCATGTAAGAAGCTACTTTTCCTGTTTTTAGAATATATTTTTTTGTTCCATGAGATTCCAAAAAAACAGCTCCAGAAGATTCCGCTTTTGCATGGCCTTGTAAAATTGCTTTAGAAATAATTAATTTTCCTTTTTTTGAAAAATAGCTTTGCCCTGTTGTTTCAGTAAAATCTACTTTTAATAAATCATACACTTTATCAAAAGCTTTTCCAGAATGTTTTTGTATATCCTGCCAGATTTTGTGAGCTTTTTTATCTCCAAGCTCAAGTTTTTTTAATTCCTCTCTTGCTTTGTTAGTATATTTATTATCTGAAAATTCTTCTTCATCTTCTAATCCTTCTTTAGCTTCTGATTTTTCTTTTCCACAAAATTTTATATAAAGCCTTAATAACTCTCTAGTTGGGTTTTTTATTAATTCTTCTTTATCTAGCCATAATTCATAAGCAACAATTAATTTACCAATATGCAATCCTACATCTCCAAGATAATTAATTCCAATTGGATTATATCCTAAGAAATTATAAATCCTCATTAAAGAATCTCCAATAATAGTTGAACGTATATGCCCTATATGCATTGGCTTTCCAACATTAGGATGTGAAAAATCAATTACAATCCTTTGTTTTTTTCCAATCTTGTTTTTACCATAATTTGCATTTATTTTAATTATCTCCCTTGCTAAAAATTCCTTATTGATGAAAAAATTAACATACGGTCCGGTTGATTGTATATCTGTAATTTCTTTTGGAAGTTTGGGAAAAAGGTTTTTTACAATTCTTTGTGCAATTTTATTTGGAGCTTCTTTTTCTTTTTTATTTAAAATAAAACAAGGAAAAGCATAATCTCCTAATTCATCAGAAGGAGGAATTTCAATTA
>CAZQKV010000010.1:0-11322 GCA_964593995.1 Candidatus Woesearchaeota archaeon | reverse complement strand
TATTGCGATATGTTGTTGCAAGACACCAAATACAAGTTGCGGTGTTGTCTTTTTGCTCGTTCATGTGGGGTCGTACCTCTCGTCTATTCTTTTTATATATCGTTGTAAATTGTTTTTACGATGTTTCTCTAATGCAATTGTAATATTTATATCACCATAAGAATTATCACAGTTATGTATATCACCATGGTATCCCAATTCTTCCCAATCTAAAAACATCTTCCAATTAATTATGTTTTTCTTACCTAAACTCTTTAATTCTATTTGTCTAATTCTCTCAAATTGTAATTCTTTAAGAGTTATCTTTGACTCTTTACAAATTATTTTAAAATGCTTTCTACAAAGAGCGAACCAGTATTCTGAAAAAGTGTCGTGTTTCTTTAAAACCCACACTTCAATATCTTCTTTACATTGATTTCTAAGATCGTAAGAACAATCATTCATATTGGATTCCACCTCTCGTCAATAGTCCTCTGGAACCACGCTTTCTCTTTTTTCCTTAATTCTTCTCTATTCTTGTACTCCTCGTTGCATTCTTTAATACTATCAATAAACGCTTCTACTACTTCAGGTGTTATTTTCATTTTGTTATACCTTTTCTTTATTTTACCTCTATTTTCTCGCTCACTAACCATTTGGCAAGACTTTCGTTCTCTATTTCGTTTTTTATTTGCTCTGTTTTCGGGAGTAAGGGATGGTCTTGTAGTATAGACCAATTAGAAGGGTCAGACCACCATTTTAACCTTAAAGGTATGATCTTCTCTGCGAAGCGTTTCCTCTTCTCTATTAAAATGTAATCCATACCCTCGATTATGCACGCAATTCCAGTAGTTCCCGAACCTCCGAACGGGTCTAACTCAATACCACCTTTAGGACACACTAACCTAACCAAATATCTCATAAGGTTTATGGGTTTGAGAGTGGCGATGTCGTTCTTGGTTGTTTTAACTTGACCTGGTTGTTCTCTAAATTCATATCCAGCATTACAATTACAATTATAATCTTTTCTTTTACCACATTTTAAACAAAAATCTGCACTTCCTCCAAACTCAACTCTTCTTACATCTTCCAGCGTATCAAGTCCCGCGTTCCTCTCGCTCTTGTGGGCTTTCGAGGTGTAGAAGAAGCGGGAAGCACCACCTTTGTCGTTATGCCATTGAGCATTATCAATATATTCTTGTGTATTCCATCCTACACCTCCACGAAATTTATGAGTTCGAGAATTTTTCATATCTTCTGGCTTAAAACACGCTTCTACAATCGCATCTCTTATTGTTCCAGAAGCAACACCAATTCTTAAGCTGTTTAATAAAGTTCTGATAACATATTTTGCTTCAATCCCTGTTGCAGATGTTAGTAATTCAGAAATCAGGGAAATTTTTTTATCAATTGTCCCTCTTCCTTCTAATTCTGGGAGTTTTTGCAAATTGACAAGAACTTTTTCTGTTGTTAGATTTTTTGAAAATAAAGTGTTTTGTTTTTTTGATTTAATAACTGATTCAGCAACATCTCCTAAATCTCCTGTTTTTTTCCATGCACTTACTATTTTTTCTTTTGAAACTCCTGATGATTTTACTAAAGATTTAATGCATAATTGCTCTGAGATTCCAAATTCTTTTTCAGAATAGTCTGGAAAAGCTTTTCCTTGAAGGAGATAAATAACTTGCAAATGATTGGAATGCTTTAATTTTTTTAAAAATTCTGCTAAAATCTCTGTCTTTTTTAATCTGCTCGGGTTTTTTTGAAGCTCTTCATAAACTTCACATAAGTCTGAATATTTCATCTAATTCCTCCTTTTAATTGTTTAGTTATTAAAGCAAATGCAATAAAAGTTTGTGCTAAAATAAAAGGAAGGTCTTTTATAATAATTGAATGAATAAGCAAGGAAAGTGTTCCTATTAAGTTTACTATTATAAAATATTTAGCATATTTTTTTGTTGCTAATAATATAAAAGAGATTATTACTACACATAACCCAACCCAACCAATATATTGTATCATTTTACCCTTTTTGTAATAAAATTAATAAAAGAAGGTATAAAAACTTAATTATCTAAAATATTTTTTTAATAATCTCATGTAATCTTTATGGCCAGCAAACCTGCATGTAATCCTTGCTCCAATTAATCTTTTTTCTGTTAGTGCTAGTTTTCCTAAACCATCTATTATTGAATGAGCTCCTATTTCTGCAGGCATTCTTTCCATATATTCCCATTTTCCTTTTGTTGCTGGAGGAAAAAAGTTTGCATCTCTTGAAAAACCATGACTGAAACCTAACCACGGATAGCAAAGATATTTAGCTAAAGTGCTTCCTGTAGTGTTAAGGTCAAGAAATTTTGCTAAAAATCTTGGAATGTTTTTTCCTAAACCTCTTATTTTAACTTTTTCAGGGCTTACATGCTTAGCATAGCTTCTCGCATCTGCTATTTGTTTATAATTCTCAGTGTTTACTATCATATCTCTTGTCTGCTCTCCTATCCCCGGGTAGTTTGTGATTACATGAAATTCTAGATTATTTCCTTTTATAGGTTCAAATAAAAGATTTTTTGTTTCAATTCTTTTTTCTAATTTATTTGTTTTTTCTTCAGCTTCTTGAACTTTGATTCCAACAGATTCAATTGCTTTGCAAATCACTTTCTGTAAACCTGGATAAAAGTAGGGGATAACTTCTGTGTTTCTAGCAAGTCCAAGATTTTTGAAAAGTTTCCTGCTTTTAGAATATGTAGTGCTTATATTTATGTAAGCATTAGAAATTCCATAACCCCAATTTATTGTTGCTAAAAGATGCTCAGCATTAAGGACACATAACTCTTTATTTCTAATTGCTGTTGTGCACATAGTTGCCCTAGCATTTTGTAAACATGCTTTTACTTCCCTGTTTTCTGACCTGAAAACAATTCCAGTATTTTCTGGAGCAGGCGCCATTCCTATATATACAAGCTGCCCACCAAACGGTTCTTTTCCTTCTAACTCAACCTTACTTTTCAGTGTTTTCTGGTGATACATTAAATTAACTATTAATTTTGGTTTTTAAGAATTTATATAGAAAAAGAGTCGTTTTAACTTGTGTTTTTGAATGAATAAATTTTTAAATATAACCTTTGCTTTTTTATTTAATGAAAAAATTAAGCGAATTAATTAATGCTGAATTTGAAAAGAAAGACAAAATTAGGGCTGAAATAAGAGGAGGAGGATATTTAGGTTTGGATTTAAGTAAAAATGAAGTAGGGGGATATGATTTTCTTTTTAGAATTCAAGGAACATTATCAGAAACAGATGCTTTTGTTTTTATGGCAGATTTTCTTAGGGGGCTGGATAATAGTGGTCTTGATGAGTCAAGTTTTTATGTCGATTTGAATAATGGGCAAGATATGTATCTAGATCAAAGACCAATTCCTGGAACTTTTCTTTGTCATTATATTGTTAAATTTAGATCATTAGTTGAGCAAGAGGATTCAATGGCTTTAATGCCTTTGCTTGGAAAGATTGCTAAAGATCTTTATGAAATTGAATTTGATTGTAATATTCCGTATGAGTTGCCTATTCCTGGGCCATTCAAAGAAGGCAATAGCCTTGAAAAAGGAGCAATGCTTTATTTACCACACGGGCTTGTTCATGGAACCGTCTATGAGAAAGAAGCTAGAGAGATTATTTTAAGATTAATAGATGCAGGAAGATTAATGGAAGAGGATATTGATATTTTTAGAAAATATGATAGAGCCTTAGTTGAAGACATGCCAACAATTGATTGTACAGAGGGAATTGTAATTCAAAAAAATCCTAAATGTGAAAGTATTAATTTTTTAAAATTTTTAGATAATATTTCCGAAGATGTTCGAAGGCTTAATTTAACTTTGTTTTGTGAAGATTATTTTTTAATTATGGGAAATGCTCAACATGCTTCTAATATCCTGGAGAAAGCTACAGGACAGGGTTGGATAAAAGACGGGACTCCAAATATACAACTTATTCTTCCTTCTGTTGGAAAGAATAAGGTAAATTATTTTTTAGATCATGTATGGGATAAATATCATTTGATTTCAGGAGATCCAATAAAAATAGTTGAAGATGTTTTGAAGGAGGAGTAAGAGATTAAGTTTTTATTTCCCTCTTTTTTTTCCTGCTGTAACAGAAGGCCGGTTTTTATTCATTGGAGATTTATTCCTTAAACCTCTGGATTTTTTTCCTGAACTTGTTAATCCCCTATAAACTCTGTTTTGGTTTGTAGGTTTTGTTATCCAATTTATTTTTTTATTTTTTATAATTTCAGGTCTTGAATAATCTATAAGAATTACTTCATAAAAACCATATTTTCCATCTTTTGCAAGAGGATAAGAATTTAAAACCTCAAGATTTTGGAATTTTTTTTGAACTCTTTGTTCTGCAACCCATTTATAATTCATTTTTACAACTTTTTTAATAGTGTGTCTTTTTGATTTTCTCCCTTTATTAGTCCGGTATCTTTTTCTTCCTCCTCTTATAACGCGAACTCTTGCGATAACAAATCCTTTTTTAGCTTTATATCCTAAAGATCTTGCTCTGTCTATTCTTGTTGGCTTATCAATTTTTGTGACTGTTGGCTGTTTTCTCCATTCAATCATTAATTGCCTGATTCTTTTAGGGTCTGGTTTTTTCCAAATGTTTCTTATTTGTTGATATAATCCTGTTGCCATGTTTTACATAGAAAAAAATGCTTTTTAAATTTATTCCTTATCCTTTTTGCTAAGACAGACTATTATTGATAGAGGGTTATATTCATGCACTTGCCTTAATGATACAGGATAAGCAACGTCTAAAAAATGTTCTATAGGAAATTCATTTTCAAAATCTCCTGTTTTTTGTTCTAAATCTTCTTCATTTAAGGTGCCTAGCAAAACCCCTCTTGCATTAAGAAAGGGTTTATCATTTAGATCATGTATAGAATAACTATTAAAAATCTTATTATGCGATTGTGCTTGTCTTTTATAATATAAATTACAAATCCATTCTCCATCTTCAAATTTCATTGGGGGAAGAATTTCATAATAAAAAGTTCCTTTTGGAAGATGATTAAGAATTGCTCTTGGAGGTCTATAAAGCCTTTTTCTTTTAAAATAATCTTCTGGAAATAAAATATATTCTGTTCTTTGAGGCAGTTGCGCAGAAGTTATTGAAAAAGTCATTGGAACTTTTTTTCCATATGTATCTGCATGATATTTTTGATGGTTTGATAGCCATTTTAAACCATTTTCATCATTAATTAATATAGGGGTTAAGTCAATTTCAGAATCAATTAACGGAAAAGATGTTTGAAATAAAAGAGTTTTTGTAGATTGGGCTGTATCCATTCGATCAAGATCAATTATTTTTCCTAATCTGATTTTGCCTTCTGTAGCTATAATTGCTGGTTCATATCCTTTTATAGGGTTCCTGTTCTATCTTCTGCAAAATACTCTTGCTCTAAAAAACTAACTGTTATGTTTGCCATTTTTATATTTTAGTTATCCAGTTCTTTTGATTATCTCAGAAATCAGAAATTCTGAGGTTTTTATTTTTATCAAACCCCTATTAAAATGAGGCTGCCAGGATTTGAACCTGGGACCCCTGCCTTATCAGAGCAGTGCTCTAACCTGACTGAGCTACAGCCTCATAATAGAAACTTATCTACTTTGATTTATAAGGTTTTTGTTCGAGGATTATTTTACTTTATTTTGCCTGCAATTCAAGAATTAGATTTTCTTTTGCTAACTTATATTTTAAAATTGGTAAATTAATATTAATAGTTTTTGAATAGACCTTGTTTTTTGCAAGAGCTTTTATTTCTATTGAGTTTTCTAATTTATTTATTAAAATATCATTAATGTTATTTACTCCTGGAACTTCTAGTTCATAAATTATTTTATTAGAAAGCCTTCTCATTTGAGATTTTGGTTCTTTTTTAGGAAGCTTAGCAAATTTTTCAGCTTTTTCTTTTGAGATTGTTGATACTCTTGACATAACCGGTTTTGTTTTTTCAGTATATTTTTCTTGACTCCCATTTTCTAATTCATTTAAATCAATTTCTTTTCCATTTATTGCAAATCTTATTCTCATTCCAAATGGAAATTCTGTATTGCTTTTATTTAGGTGAGAAGGTTCATTAAATTGGGAATTCATTTCTTTTTCCATTTGTCTTACCATTCTTGGAAGCTCTCTTAATGCTTTTCCAAGCAGTTTACTAATTGAAGTATTGTCTATAATTGGTGATTCATCTATTATATCATCTTTTCCTAAAATTCCGTAGTCTTTTTGAATATATTCTGGTTTGTTTTTATTTGATTTTAATCTTGCTCCACAATTAGGACAGAAGTCGAATTTTTTACCTACTTTTTCATTACAGTTAGAACATTTTTTTCTAAACATAGTATTTTTTGTTAAGGCGGGTTTAAATAGGTTTTGATTTATGATTTATAGGGAAAATTTTTAAAATAAGATTCCTTTATAATTAAGAATAAAAGAGGCTTGAAAATGGATAAAAAAGAACTTATTGAGAAATATGATATTGATTTGCCGAAATTAGAAAGTGAACAATTAAAATTAGCTAAACAGCTTGAGATTAAGGATGAAATGGATTTTTCTCTAGCAGAGATGTTTGGGGCTGTTGATATCATGTTTATTAAAAATAAAATCTTATGCAGTATTATTGTTTGTGATAAAAATTATGAGATTCTTGATAGGGCGTATAGTTTTGAAAAAGTCAGGTTTCCTTATCTTGCTGGTTTTAGGGCATATAGGGAACTTCCTGCAATGACAGAAGCTTTTAATAAGTTAAATGAGAAGCCTGATGTTGTGTTTGTTCCTGCTCAAGGAATTCTTCATCCTAGGTTGGGATTAGCAAGCCATTTTTCTCTTGCTTTAGGTGTGGCTTCAATAGGGGTTTCTAATTCTGTTATTGGTTGTGAAATTAAGGGAGATGATATTTTAAAAGGAGGCAAGAAAGTCGGAAAAGTTTTAATTAGTAAACCAAACAGCAGGCCAATATATATTAGTCCTGGAAACAAAATTTCAATTAGTTCAGGTTATGAATTATGTAAAAAATTTATTAATCTTCCACATAAACTTCCTGAACCGATGCATTTAGCTTCTAAATACGGAAGAGAGGTTAAAAAAGAGTTGTTATAGGAAGGTTTAAATTTCTGGTTTCTTTTTATATTTAATGGAAAATAGTGTAGGAATTTGGTTAGTTATTATGATTACCATTATATTTGCGGTTTTATTCTTTTTTATTTGGTCTGAAATGTCAAATGACAATCTGGAAAAGGATGAAGGGGAATTAGGAAGCTTGAAAGCAAATTTAGATAGTGAAAATTTAGAAGGTGAATTAGGGACAGCAGGGCCGGTTTCTTCTGATGCTGAATTAGTTGATGAATTTCCAGACTCAGAAGAATTTCACTGGCCTCATATGCCTTTATTATATAGTTTTGATAATTGTTCAGATGTTCAGTTAATAAGATTAAATCAGGCAATGGATTATATTAAAGATAAGACCGGGTTTTTAAGTTTTGAGGAATCTGATTCTAATTATGATATTTTGTTTGAATGCAGTAGTGAACAGATGGACAGAGGGTTTATTGCAGGAGAAGCTAAATTAAATTATTATGTTGATACTAATTTATATGCTCCTAGCAGTGTTTTTATTTATTATTCCCAGCATTGTATTAATAGAAGGCCAACTATTGAAATACATGAAATAATGCATGTGTTTGGATTAGGCCATTCAGAAGAAGATGATTGGAATAATGTTATGAATCCTTATGCAACAAGATGTGAAGCAGAAATAAGTGATTCTGATTTAGAATATTTAAGCGGAATTTATGGCTAGTTGTCTGGTTTTTATTTGATTGGATAATCAGTTTGATTTTAACTATATTAATTTTAATAAAACATATTCAGCATGGCCCCAGCCAAGAGGTGTTGCCCAATAAATTAATTTATTTCTGTCTTCTTTTTTGAATTTTTTTGCCAAAGCTTCTGCTTCTTCTGCACCATTTATTAATCTTTCATTAAATTCAATTTCATTTTCTTTCCAAGCTTCATATTCGTCTCTTGTTGAAATGTGTTCTGGAAGCAGTCCGTGAGTTCTTTCTGCAACTTTTTCTATCCAATCTAAACATCCACTATAAGATTTTTTATTTCCTAATTTCTTATAAAATCTTGCCATAATTGCAGTAAAAACAATCCAAGAGCCAGAGCCTCCAGTATACCAGTGCCAGTCTTCTACAACTTCAAACTGCCTAAACCTTCTAAAGCCTCCTATCCCTTTATGCCATAAATTTTTAGTCAGGTAATCAACTGTTTTTTTAAGCTTTTCTTTGGAATTAATTAATTTAAAGTAAAAAGGGGCAATTTGTGAAATATCAGGGATTCCTCTATGTCTTGGGTTTTTCATAAAGACGCCTAGTTTTTTGTCATAAAATTTTTTATAAATATTTTGTTTTAATTTTTTTGCAAACTGTTCCCAGTTTTTAGATTCTTTTTCATGATTTAGAATTTTTGCTATTTTTGCAGCATCATAGATTCCTCTGCAACAAGCGCAATTAACCCAAATGTCATGGCCTTGCTCTAACACATAAAATTCGTGTACACTTCTTTTTGTTTTTACAAGTCCAGATTTAGAATAAGATTCTATTAACTTGACAATTTGTTTTACAAGAGTCCACATTTCTTCTAAAAAAACATGTTTTTTGTTATGCAAATAGGTGTCATAAATCCCATGCAAAACAAGGCCTTCATTGTCGTTTTGATCTTTTCTGCTAACACATGGCCATCCATTCATATTATACCTGTGAAACACTTCTTTATATTTATCTATTTTTGTAAACTTGTTCATAAAATAATAAAATCTTTCAGAGTTTTTTGTTAGACCAACTCTATTAAATGCTTTTGTTATAATAACTGCATCTCTTGGATAAACATATGGGTAGGCACTTTTTTTAGGAGATGCTATGATGCCCCCGTTTTTTAATTGAGATTTTTCTAATATTTTAATGCTTTTTTTAAATAAGTTCATTTTACTTTTTTATTTTTATTCTTTAAAAAATCTTTTTTTAAACCTGAGACTATAACTTCTTCCAGCATCTTTATTATAAATTGTTAAAACCACTAATTTTTTATTTCCAGTGTTTATTAGTCTGTGGCCTGATTTTCCTGGTATAACATAAACCTTGTTTTTTTTCAAATTAAATATTTTTGTTTTCTTCTCTTGTATTAATAATTTGCCCTTGCCTGAAATTAAAATATAAATTTCATCTTTTGCTTTTTCATGATTATGTCCTTTTGTCATAAAAAATTCTTTGTTTATTGTTCCAGGCTCCATTACATTTAATCCTGTTTCAAAATCTCCAAAATCTTTTCTATAAACAGTATAAATCAATGGATTTGTTTTTATTTTTTCTGGATTTTTATAAGAGTCTTTCATATCATTAAATTTTCTGATATTTTTCTTACTACAAAGTTCCTTTAAGTTTTCAAAATCTATTTCAGAATCTAATCTTATACTCATTTTTTATACCTGTTATTTATTTTGAACTTATTTTTATAATCTTTTCAAATCGGTTTTTGCACCAACTTTTACATAAAGAGCAGGATGAATTCATTTATAAAATTATTTATAAAACCTGTGCTTTTTATGAACAAATATTTCATGTGCTCCTTGGAAGATTGGAGCATGTGTTGCTTTGAAGACAATATGTTTTAGTGCTTGAGAGCTGTCAAATTTTTGTCTTTTCCTTACTTCTCTTATTAGGGGTATCATAAACAAGCTGACCAGCATTCTTGCAAATGCTGAAATTAGAAATATGAATAATAATTTATCCATAAAAGTTATTATAAGTGTTCTTGCTAAAACAGCCCCTGTTGTTGCTCCCAAAAACATCCCGATTCCATGCGATAAATTATGATAAGATACTGCAAGGCTTCTTTTTTCTTTTTTAACAGAATCAAAAATAAAGTTTCCTGCAGCTAAATTAAATCCTGCCCAAGCAACCCCTCCTATTAGTGCTGGCACAAAAATCAAATAAAGTGGATGATGTGAAATTAACCATAAAATGGGGTATAATGGAATGAGAACTGCAGTTATTTTTAATACTTCATAATTCCCAAATTTGTCTGAAAATTTCCCCCAAATTTTAAGTGCGAGAATTGAAAATAAGGTCTGTGATAATGTTATTGTCATGAATATAACATAAGAAAACCCGAGGTTTCTTAGCATATAAACTGCGAAAAAAGGGCTTGCTATTGAAGCTGCTAAACTTAATAAAGAACGAAAAATTGTAAATTTACCAAAATTATTTGAAGAAGCTTTTTTAATAAAATCTGTAAAACTAAAATAATATCCTTTTTTTAATTTTAATTTTGGTTCATAAGATTTTTTAAAATAATAGACACAAGTTAATCTTGAAACCACTACTATTGCAAATAAGGACATGAATCCAAACATTAATTGATTGTTTTTCTTAAAATAATCTAATAAAATCGCAGCTAAAATCGATGAAACTATTGTAACAATTCCTATAATATAATTTCTTTTTGCAAACCACTTCCCTCTATATTTTTCATCAACAATATCTCCTACCCAGGAAAACCAGGCAGGGCTTACTATTCCTGCAGCAATTGTACGGAGAGAAAATACTATAATCAATAAGATTGGAAGCAAGAAGGTTATTATTCCTTTGTAAAATAAAACAGCAATAAGAATTAAAGGAATAAAAAATAATGCTTCAAGAAACACTCCGGTTATTGCTATTTTTTTCCTTGAATGTTTTTCAATCAGCCTAGAGCTTCTCCACTGGCTTATTGGGCCTAGCAGGTTTGGGATTGAAGTAAGCAATGCTACTAAGGAGTTGCTTGCATTTAATGCAATTGCAAAAGGAGAAATATAAGAGTTTCCTATAGAAAGCCTCAAAGTTGCAAATGCTCCTTCTTTTATGCTTAATTTTCTAGCTTGTTTTTTTAGTTTAGATTCTTGGGTCTTTTTCAGTCCCATTTTATTTGCTTTTTATATTTTTTAAACTTGGGAGTTCATAATTATAATAAGATTTTTCAGTTTTGTTTTTGGGCCTGGCAAAAGAAATAATTATTATTAAAAGAATTAAAATTGATAAACTTAAAACAGCAGCCATTATAAATATTTTATATTTTTTTATTAAGTTTATAATCTTTGTGCTAAGTTTTGGAGTACTAGGAGGAGTGCTCTGGTTTGTTGAATCATTTGTTGGAGGTATTGGGATTTCTGAATCATTTTGTAAAGTGTCATTTGAAAAGTTTTGAATATAATCATCTGGGTTTGGGCCAGGGCCTCCTGGT
>CAZQKV010000009.1:898-11357 GCA_964593995.1 Candidatus Woesearchaeota archaeon | reverse complement strand
ATTAGGCACCTTGTTAATTTATATTTTAAATATTATAATTCCTCACACGCATTTAATTAAAGAACAAGGCCAGATGAATGGTCATTTAATTAAAGTAGCTTATTTAGTTGCCTTTGGCTTGATTTTGCATGATTTTCCAGAAGGTTTTGCAATGGCTAGTTCTTATATTCACTCTCCTTCATTAGGATTATTGATAGCTTTAGCAATAGCAATTCATAATATACCAGAAGAGTTTGCAATGGCTGTTCCTATTTTATTGACAAAAAAGAAAAAACTTTTGTTTAAAGCAGCTTTTCTCTCAGCTATTGCTGAGCCAGCAGGAGCCATTATAGGATTAATTGCAGTAGGTTTTCTTCCTGGCTTAAATCCTCTTTTTATGGCTTTTGCTGCAGGAGCTATGATATTTATCTCAATACATGAATTACTGCCTATGGCTCATAAATATAAAAGAACCTCTTTGTTTATTTTAGGAATTGTTTTAAGCATGATTGTTTATTTACTGCTGGGTATGTTAATTCCTGAGTGAGTACTCAAGAATATAAGAAAATATTTAAAGGGATAATTAATAAAATAAGATAAAATGTCTAAAAACATAATTAAAGAATTAAAAGCTCATGCACCTTTTACTATTTTTGGGGCAATTACTGGAATTGTCATTATGTTAATTTTCTATAAAATTCCTCAAAATATTTCTTATAATATTTTTTATATTTTGCACCCACTTCATGTTCTTTTAAGTGCCCTTGTAACGACCTCAATATATGTAATTTATTGTAAAAAATATAATAAAAAAATCAATCCCTTAACTGTAATCTTAATTGGATATATTGGTTCAATTGGCATAGCAACTTTAAGTGATTCAATAATTCCTTATTTAGGGGAAATCTTGCTTAATCTTCCTAATAAAGGGATTCATTTAGGATTTATTGAAAAATGGTGGTTAGTAAATCCCTTAGCTTTTTTAGGTATTTTAATTGCTTGCTTTTATCCAAAAACAAAATTTCCCCACGCAGGGCATGTTTTATTAAGCACATGGGCATCTTTATTTCACATACTCATGGCTTTAGGAGGAATAATAAATTCTTTTTTAATTATCATAATATCCATATTTTTATTTATCGCAGTCTGGCTTCCCTGCTGCTTAAGTGATATTATTTTTCCTCTTTTGTTTGTTAAGAATAAAAAATCTGAGACTAGTTTCAAACAAAACTTTAAAAACCTAAAAAAATAAGTTATAAAATGAAAAAGGACGTAAAAGTGTATTTAATTTTAGTATTAATTGTAATCATAATTATTGCTGCAATAATGATAATCAGAGCAAATGGAGATCATGATGAAAAAACAATAAGATGCATAGCAGAAAAATCAACAGTGGTTGTTTCACCAACCTGCAGCTGGTGTGCAAAACAAAAACAAGATTTAGGAAAATACGTAAATTATTTTGAATTCATTGATATTTCAGAAAATCCAGAAATTTTGCAACAATATGATATTAGTGGTACCCCAAGCTGGATTATAAATGAAAAGGTTTATTCAGGATATCAGACAATAGAAGAATTAAAGCAAATAACAGGATGTGAATAAATAAGGTAAAAAATTAAAATGGTAAGTGCAATTGAGATTATAGGCTTGGCAGCAGTAGATGCAGTTAATCCTTGTGCATTGGCTGTTATGGTAATCGTATTGATGGCTCTGCTTTTAAAATCTCCTGAAAAAAGAAAAAATGTTCTGATTGGAGGCCTCTATTTCATTCTTGCAGTTTATATTCTTTATTTTTTGTATGGAATTATTATGATTCAATTTTTTTCTCGTGCAATACCAGAAACAGGAAAATATGCATATTATATATTTAGAGGGTTTGGGATTTTTGCAATAATTCTTGGCCTCTTAAACTTGAAGGATTTTTTAATTTACAAGCCAGGAAGCTTGGGGACAGAGATGCCTATATATCTTCGACCAAGAATGAAAGTCTGGACAAAAAAGATTACATCCCCAAAAGGAGCTTTTGTTATTGGTTTGATCGTTACATTATTCCTTTTGCCCTGTACAATAGGACCATACATAATTGCATCTGGAAAATTGTCTGTCTTACATTTTTTGCAAACAATTCCCTGGCTTTTATTTTATAATCTAATATTCATATTACCTATGCTTGCAATAACTCTTGCAATTTACCTCGGCCTTACTACAGTAGATAAAGTAGGTGGGTGGAAAGAAAAAAATATTCGCTATTTGCATTTAATTGAAGGCTTAATTTTAACAATCTTAGGAATTTTAATGTTTACTGGAATTTTAGCTTAAAATAGATTTTAAAACATCGAACAATTTATAAATCCCTAACTTACTTTATTTATTATGAAAGTTGCAATAATTTCAGATGTTCATGACAATGCTCATAATCTAGTTCTAGCACTAGAGAAAATAAATAGTTATAAAGATATTGAAAAAATAATATTTCTTGGAGATTTTGCAGGAGCAGCAATATCAGGATTATTATGCTCTTCACCTATTCCTGTTTTTGCTATATGGGGCAATAATGATGGAGATAAATGTCTGATTACTAAATTTTCTTGTAAACAGGGAAGCAGTTTAGAACTAGGTTTTGAAACTTATGATAAATTAGAAATTGATGGAAGAAAGCTTTTTTTAACACATTATCCATTTTTAGCAAGATCAATGTGCAAATCAGGGGAATTTGATGCAGTTTTTTACGGACATAATCATTTGAAAAACAAAGAAAAAGTTGGAGATTGTCTTCTTTTAAATCCTGGGGAAATTGGAGCATATAAAACAGGAAAAGCAACTTTTGCTATTTATGATACTAAAACAAATGATGCACAAATAATTGAGGTAGAAGGCTGTATAACTACAAATACAAAAGAAGCAAAAGAAAAATTCAAAAGCATTGAATACGAGTTTAACAAGCAAAAAGGGCATGAGTTATAAAACCTTAATTTTCTTATCTTTAAAACCCCATTTAGAATGCCCAAACTGCACAATTAAATCAACCCCTAACCTTTCAACATCAAGCGGAACATCACATCCACCAAAACAACTTCCTAGCCAAATAAGAATCTTACAGCCAGTTTTATTTTCAATTTCTTTAGCAATAACAGTTGAATAAGGTTTCATTCCTTCTGGAAATTGAAGCAAAACTTTTTTTACATGATTCTTCTTAATTACATTAAATACTTTCTCTAATTCCAGCTCATATATTTGTTCAATTTCTGATATTGTTTTGTTTTGCATAAATTATTAAAATTAGCTTTGTTTTTAAGCCTAATGGATTTGAAAAATAAGGTTTTCAGACAAGTTTGTAAAATCCCAAAAGGAAAAACGCGTACTTACAAGCAAATAGCAAAAGCAACAAATACCAGTCCACGGGCAGTTGCAAAAATCCTTTCCCAAAACCCTTTTCCTATTAAAGTTCCTTGCCATCGTGTAATAAGAAGTGATGGCAAACCAGGAGGATATACCTATAAAGGAAAAAGAAATGATAAAATGAAAATTAGGCTTTTAAAAAAAGAAAGTGTTAAGATTTTCTAAAAACGCCAACGGCTATATCTACCCACTACCCTTTCTCCAGGATAAGGAATTTTTAATCCTCGGCTTTCAAAAAAAACATTTGCAATTTCTTCTTTATCAGCTACAACATATAAGGAGTTGATGTCAGAAGGATTAAAAAATACTCTTATTACATCTCCTTGTGCCACTTGTGGTGCAAATCTAACCATACCTTCAATATCTTTTCCTGCTTCCTTTTTCAAACCTTCAAAAACTCTTACCATATCTTTTTTAGATACTAAATGATCTGATTTATGCCAGTCTGGATCTGGTTTATCACAATTATCTGCATGTGTAACATGCATGACTGCAACAGAATATTTTGCAAATTCTGGTATAGAAGGCTTCGTATCTTCCATAGTTGACTTATAAATTATTTATATATAAAGTTTTAGTGTATAGGTTCCAGACATATGTCGTACCTTTTTTACACAAATTTGGGAAGTTTCACTAACCCAAATTGTTTTACTAATTATTATCTCATAAACATTTCCCGCTCTGTAGTGATTGGCTTAAAGAGTAATTACAAGATATCGAAGATAAAAAGGTTTAGGTTAGGCTTGCCTTCCTGAATTATCATAAAAACTAATTTTCGGTTTCCCTATCGACATATGTCATGGTCTTACACAGATATAAAGTTTTAGATACTTGTTTAAATGAAATCTTTAACATAATCTTCTATATATTTCTTAGAAAAGGGCAATGGTAATTTAAGTTTTTCTGCAGCTGAATTAGCCCACCTCGGATCCATTACATGAATATCAATAGAAGTTGTTGGTTTTATTTCAAAACAGAATCTTTCAAATCCACAAGCCCTAATTTTATTTTTAGCTAAATCATCTAATTTAACTTCTTCACATCTAACATATAAAGAAGCATTAATATAAGCTGCAGGACATTTTCTTATTTTTTCAATTGCATTATCAATTTGTTGTTTAGTAGCATGAACATATTGTATTGTTCCCTCATCTCTTCCGGCCCAAATAGTAACTGCATACTGAAATTCATTTTCCTTATTTAAGCCCATAAGAACTTCTAAATCTCAAGCTTTTTAAAGAATATTATAATATAATTATTATGACAATCAGACAGCCAATTGTAACTGTAGCAGGTCACGTCGACCACGGGAAATGTGTATCTGGAGATACATTAATTCCTTTAGTGGACGGGACAATTTTAACTGCAAAAGAATTATTTGAAAAAAATTTTGACAAGTCAAAAGCTAAAAAGCAAGGAAGTGATATTATCCAAAAAACAGAAAACATCATTCTTTTTAGTGATTATGGAGCAATAAACCTTCCTACAAAGGCATCTCATATTTGGAAGAGAACAAAAAAAGAATTAATTGAAATAAGAACTGCGCATGGAGATATTTTAAAAACAACTCCTGAGCACCCGTATTTTACATTCTCGCTTCCGGGAGATAAAAAAATAAGAGCAGAAGACCTAAAAATAGGAGATTACATTGCAATTCCAAAAAAAATAAAAATGAAGGATACAAACCCAAAAGAAGTTCTCCTAAATAGGTTAAAAGAGCATAATTTTTTATGCTTTCTTAATTTAAGTTCTGAGGGATTAACAGAAAAAATAAAAAGGTATGGGATAACTAGAATAGAAAAGGAATTATTAATAAAACATCTAGCAGACTCATTAAGAAAAGCAAGAATAAGATTCCAGGATTTGTATAAAATTTGTAGATACTTTAAGATCCCTGAAATTAAAATATATGAAATGATTGGAGCAATTAAAAATTCTTCAGAAAAACAAAGGGTAGGGCATACGAGTAAAATTATAAAATTGCCTGATTTTCATGAACCTGAAAAACTAGGTTATATTCTTGGATGCATAGCAGGGGATGGTCACTTAAGTAAAACACAAGTTCTTTTAGATAACAATGATAAGGAAATTCAAGAAAAATACTCGGAATATCTGAAAGAGATATTTAGCTTAAATTGTTTTGTAAAACAAAATCACACTTGCCAAACAGTTGTTAATGATGGAGGGTTAACATTCAAAAGGTTTATTAAAGACTTGATTGGATTTCCAGATAAAAACAAATCAGCAACAATAGAAGTCCCAAAAATAGCCCAGAAAAATAAAGAAATTTTTAAGGGATTTTTCTCAGGGATTATTGATACAGATGGATATGTTTCTCATTTAAATTATTCAATAGAATTAACAAGCAAGAGCAAACAACTTATTAAACAATGTTCAATACTTCTATTAAACTTAGAAATACAATCAGTAATTTACAAAAAAAAAGGATTTTTTGTATTAAGAATAGCGAATAAAGAGTGTTTAAATAAATTTTTGGATAATTTTATTCTAAGGCTGAAAAGAAAAATGAGGAGAATAATTACTGCATCAGAAAAAGCTCAATCAAGCAGGATTTTTGATATTCTTCCGATAAATAAAGAAGAATTGAAAAAATTAAAACTCCCATCAAATCCAAATAAGATTATTCCTTATTTTAATAAATATTTAAAAAATCAGAACATAACAAGGGAGATTCTTAAAAAAATACTAAATAATGTAGTAAAGAAAAATTCAACATATTATACTATGAAAAGGGAATTGGAAGGGGATACTAGATATGTGAAGGTCATTTCAAAAAGAAAGATAAAAAATAAGGAAAAATATGTTTATGATTTTACTGTTCCCGGGACACATAATTTTGTAGCTGAAAGAACCTTGGTTCATAATACAACAATACTGGATAGTATAAGAGAGACAGGAGTTCAAGAAAAAGAAGCAGGAGGAATTACTCAAAAAATATCATTTACAAAAGTTCCGATTGAAAATGTTTACAAAATATGCCCTGTTTTAGAAAAAGGCAGGAAACTTGATTTTTCAGGACTTTTATTTATAGATACTCCTGGACATGCAGCATTTTCTCATTTAAGAAAACATGGGGGAAGTCTTGCTGATCTTGCTATTTTAGTTATAGATATAAATGAAGGAATCAAACCGCAGACCCAGGAAGTAATTGAAATCCTCAAACATAATAAAACCCCTTTTATTGTTGCATTAAATAAAATAGATAATATTTCTGGGTGGAGAAAAATGTCAGAGAACATAAAAGAGAGCATAGATTTACAATCTACAACCACAAAACAAGATTTTCAAGAAAAGCTTTTAACTCTTATTGCAAGCCTTCAAAAATATAAGTTTGATGCAAAACCTTTTTATGAAATAGATAATTTTGCATCTGAACTAGCCTTGATTCCATGCTCAGGAAAAACAAGAGAAGGAATAAATGAGTTGACAATGGCTTTTTGTGGTCTTTCTCAAAAATTTTTAAAAGATAATTTGAAATTAGGAAAACAAGCACAAGGGGTTATTTTAGAAGTAAAAAAAGAAAAATCAATGCAATACGCAGAAGCAATATTATATGATGGTTCTTTATGTATAAATGATGAAATTGCAATAGCTACTTTTGATGAACCTATTGTAACTAAGATACGTGTTTTAGAAGAGATACAACCATGTTCTTCTAAATTCAAGCCAGCAGAAAAAGTGACTGCTGCTGATGGAA
This sequence comes from Candidatus Woesearchaeota archaeon, assembly GCA_964593995.1. GTDB lineage: Archaea > Nanobdellota > Nanobdellia > Pacearchaeales > GW2011-AR1 > ARS1285. The sequence goes on along the minus strand of CAZQKV010000009.1, from coordinate 4,258 downwards.
TAAGAATGCAATTAGTAGATTCAGAAGGAATCTTACCTGGAATGCCTTTTACTATTTTTAAAGATAATTTAACTGAAATTAAAAAAGAATTTGAAAAAGAAGTTGGAAAATCAATTGAAACAGATGAAACTGGAATTATTGTAAAAGCAGATTCATTAGGAAGTTTAGAAGCTCTTAGAACATTGTTAAAACAAGAAAAAATTAAAATAATAAAAGCAGGAATTGGGAAAATAAATAAAAAAGATGTTATTTCTGCAAAAACTAATCTTAAAAACGATCCAGTAAATGCAGTTATTCTTGGTTTTAATACACAAGAAGATGAAGAAGTAAAAGAAATGGATTTTGGAAAAATTAAAATAATAACAAATGATGTTATTTATAAAATAATTGAAGATTTACTTGAATTTCAAAGACAAAAAGAAAATGAAATTAAAAGAGAGAAAATAATGAAACTTGCAAGCATATGCAAAATTACTATTCTTCACCAGTATGTTTTTAGAAATTCAAATCCTGCTGTTTTTGGAGTAAGAGTAGAATCAGGAAAATTAAGAGCAGGAATTCAATTAATTAATGAAGATGGAAAAGAAATAGCTAAAGTAAAAGCTGTTCAAGAAAATCAAAAGAAAATAGACCAGGCAAAACAAGGAATGGAGGTTGCTATCAGCCTTCCAGGAACAGCTTTTGACAGGCAATTATCTGAAACCCAGGCTCTTTATTCAAATCTTTCTGAAAGGCAGTATAGGCAGTTTAAAGAAAATAAAGAGCTTCTCACACAAGAAGAAATTAAAACTTTGCAAAAAATTGCAGAAATCAAGAGAAAAGAAAAAGTTACTTGGGGTGTGTGAACCTTTAAAATAACTGAAATCCCATCACAACAAATCTTAAAAAATCAATTTAAATTAATAAGTTATGAGTAAAAAACCTAAAAAAGTTTTTGTAAGTGGTTGTTTTGATTTGCTTCATAGTGGGCATATAGCTTTTCTTAAAAGTGCATCAGAATTTGGAGAGGTTTATGTTTCAGTAGGTTCTGATTCAACAATAACAGGTCTTAAAAAAAGACCAACTATTTATACTGAAGTAGAAAGAGTTTATATGCTAGAAGCACTTTCATGTGTGAAACAAGTAGTTATTGGTTCTGGAAGCGGTTTTTTAGATTTTCAGCCTGAATTAGAAGAATTAAGACCAGATGTTTTTGTAGTTAATAAAGATGGGGATAGCCAAGAAAAAAGAGATTTATGTAGAAGATTAGGCATTGAATATAGAATTTTAGAAAGAATTCCCGCACAAGGATTACCTGCAAGAAAAACTACAGAGTTAAGATCTAATTTTAATATTCCTTATAGAATTGATTTAGCAGGAGGCTGGTTAGACCAGCCGTTTGTGTCAAAATATTATCCCGGGCCTGTCTTAACAATTTCTCTAGAACCTGATCATGAATTTAATTTAAGAAGCGGGATGGCAACATCTACTAGAAATAAAGCAATTAAATTATGGGGGGGAATTCTTCCAAAAGATGATGAAGAAACTGCTAAAGTTCTGTTTGCATATGAAAATCCTCCAGGAACTGTTGAAATTGCAGGATCACAAGATTCAATTGGAATAGTTATGCCTAATTTAAATTATTCTTTTTATAAAGGAAAATATTGGCCAGAAAGTATAGAAACAGTAAGTGATCATAGAGTTTTAAGTAATCTAGAGTCTTTAATACAATTAATCCCCTTAACTCCCCGTGCAGGAGATTTTAGTGTTTTTGATGAAATTAGGGTTAATAGAGAAGGGGCCAAAAGATTATCAAAAGCTGCTCAAAATTGTTTTCAAGCAATAAAAAATAAAGATAATAAAGAAATTGGAAAATATATAAAAGAAAGTCTTGAAGCTCAAGTAGCTATGTTTCCAAGAATGATTAATCAAAAGATTATTAATCAAATTAATAAATATAAAGACCAAGTTTATGGGTATAAAATATCTGGAGCAGGCGGAGGAGGGTATTTAATATTAATTTCAGATAAAAGAATTAGAAATAGTTTAAAAATAAGAATAAGGAGAAGCAAAGAAGTGCAAGGAGAAAAATCTGCTTTCATCTAATTTACCTAAACAAATCCCTGATCCACCTGAAGAATTTTGTAAAAGGATTTAAACTTGGGGTTATTGTTCTGCATGCAGTCCTTCCTCCTGAATCAATAAAACACTCATCTCCAATATCACAATCCTCGCAACTTCCACCGCAGCCATCATCACAAATATTTCCAGGGCAATAAGGAACACAAGCATGCTTGGACATATCTCTTCCAAACTCATGAATAATATCTCCATCAACATTATAAACAGTTGCATTCATAATATCTCCATCTACATCAAAAATAATATAATGCCACTGGTGTTCTATGCAATAACCTTTTGCAGTAGGAAAGCAATACCGATTGCTTATTGGTGCTCCAGCACCTCCTGAAATTATATTAATCATATTTCCATCCTGGGTTGTATTATAATTGTAATAATGTTCATGAGCAAAAAGGCTTGCAGTAACATTATTATAATACATTAATCTTGTAATCCTGTCTGAGCTAGCAGAATCCTTATAAAAAAGACAATCATCCCTTGAAGTTCCTGCAAGAGGCCTATGTCCTATCACAAACTTATGTGTATAATCTTGTCTTAAAGTTTGATTAAACCAATCAAACTGGTCTCTTGTGATATTCCCGCGATTATCACTTTCTTCAGTATTAACAAAAATAAATAAAGAATTTCCATATCTCCATGAATAACTAGTTTCCTCCCATTGTAGAGTCCCCCCAGGTCCTGTTGCGCCATCACCATTTAAAGGAGCAATCCAATAATCTTGATAAGCAGCAAGAGCAGTATTATAAAAGGATATACCTGAATTACCAAGCTCATGATTCCCTGTTGAAGATAAAATAGGAGTACTAAGAAATCCTCTTGCTCCAGAAGCTAAATTATGAAAATTTACCCAACCTTGTTTAACTTCCCCAGCAGTTGAGCAACCATAAGTTTGAATATCATCTCCTGCAATAATTATAAAATCAGTACCCTTAGAAACCATTTGATTAATCATGCTTTCAAATGCAGCATCACCTCCTGGCGGATAAGAATCTGTTCCAACATCCATGCAATTATCTCCTCTTGAATCACCAAAAAAGCCAAAACTAAATTTTGTTTGTGAATTATTTATTACTTTAAATGTAGAAGCAAAAGAATAATTTTTATGAGTATCATTTTCAACAACTACATGAAAGTCATAAACATTTCCCGGTTTTAAGTCAGTAATTTCAATTTCATGCACATTACTCATAATAGGATCAAAAATAACAAGGCCCGCATTATAATTAATAGTAACATTAC
>CAZQKV010000009.1:0-888 GCA_964593995.1 Candidatus Woesearchaeota archaeon | reverse complement strand
TAGGACTTTCTGTTTCTAATCTTATTATTTCTGTTGTTTCATTCCAAGCCATGACATAAGGTTCTAAAACATAATTCATACCCTGATAAATATCTACAGTACAATTGCCAGTTTTATTACAATATCCTAGAGAACAAGGAGTCCACTCTGGATAAAGGGTGTAAGTGCAATCAAATATTGCACCACAAAAATCATTAGTGCATTCATTAGAATCATCACAATAAGAATGACTCTCTATATGATCAATAATATCATTAAACTCATCACAAGAATCAATAGTGCAATCTATTCCATCATTTAAATTAGGAGGAGCCCCATCTACACATCTTCCTTCTAAAGTACAGTTTTCTTCACCATCACAAAACAATCCATTATCACAATCTGCACTTACATTACATTCCCTGCCAAAACAAGCACCATCATCACAACTATCAACACAAACATGAGTCTCATTTCTTGCTTCAAATCCACTCCCATTATAATGACAATAATATTCAGTTAAGTTAGTTACTGATGTGCAAAAATCAGTATAAATTACATTAGAGATATTAACACTAGCATTTTCATCATATTTTCTTCCACCATCATCATCTTCACAAGTAAATGAGTCATTGACACATAAGCTTGAAGGAGCCCCTGATCCATCATAGCAATAATAATTAGAATCACAATCATCATCAATCCATCTTTCTTCAGTTCCAGAAGGACAATCATCTCTGCTTTGTTCTATTTCTCTTGTTCCGCCAGCATCACACCTATAATTATCAGTATCTTCCCAGTCCCCTACTTCACAATCATCATCGTCATCAGAAGGAGTGGTTGTAGTCGTAGTAGTCGTGGTTGTAGTAGTCGTGGTTGTAGTCGTTGTGGGTGGAGGGGTTGTAGTTG
>CAZQKV010000008.1:0-11514 GCA_964593995.1 Candidatus Woesearchaeota archaeon | reverse complement strand
ATTTCTTCTTTCAGAAACTGCTATTACTAACCCATTAATCTGCTTTGCTGTCCTTTCTGCTGCCTGGTGTCTTGTTCCGGTCTCACTAGTCATCAGAGTCTTATCTGGAACAAGAAGAGTATTTACATAAAGGATTTTTTTAAAATCTTCTGAAAGAATAATTGCTCCATCCATTTTAGCAAGTTCTGCCAATCTTCTTGAATTAAATTTGCAATTAACTTTAAAACCCTCCTGAAAAACTCCTCCAGATTTAGAATTACTAATAACAATTAAAGCACCCATGCCGCTTCTAACAATATCATCTAATCCTGCCCTCAAGCCGGTTCCCGGGCTAAGTTTCTTTAATATATCAAGCTTAGTTAATTTTTTTTCTTCAACAGCCGGAGCAACTATCTCTGGCTTTTGCACTTCAACTATTTTATCTTCTGAATTCATATTATCACCTGCCATAGCAAATTTCTGTTATAACTAATAATCTTACAATAAAAAAGAATCTCGCATATAAATATTTTTATGAGATTAAAAACAAGTTTAATAATTTAAAAAATCTTATAAACCAGAATCATAACATTATAGGTTCTACTTCAATAGTATCTACAGAAGTCCCATCAGCAAAACCACGAGCATAATATATTGGTTTAGAACTAATCTCTAAGCTACTTATTTCATCATAATCTTCTAAACTATTTGCTTTTATTTTATAATTTGAAATTGTATATAAAACATCATCCATATACAGGCTTCTTCTTACATAATCACTATAATAATCCTCATCTTCTTCTGAATGACTTATTTTTGCATCTAAATCAAATCCATTCTTATCAATATTAAAAACAAAAGCACCTCTCCAATACTTATAATTATTATACCAATAACCATACTCACTCTTAGTTTTATTAACAATAATAGTCTGACTAACTGGGATAACTAATAATTGTTTTTCTTTATCAAATAAAAATGCTTTATGATCATATAATGCATCAGAACTTGAATATTCTCCATCAACAATATACTTATCAACTTCCTCAGGATTCTCAAAATCACTTACATCATATAAAGATAATTTTAACTTTCTATCTTCTACACCAACACCAATAATATGGTCCTCATCATAAGGGTGTAAGTAACTTGAATAACCTGGTATTTTTAAATAACCTAACACTTCTGGGTTTTCTGGGTCTGAGAGGTCAATAACATAAAAAGGGTCAACTTGCCTAAATGTAACCATGTAAACTTTATCACCTAAAAATCTCACTGAATAAATTCTTTCTCCTTTTGCTAAATCTTCAACACTTCCAATAATTTCTAAATCTTCATCCAAAACATAAACATGATTTAAGCTAGTATCTTGCCAAGTATTTCCTGTTGTAGTTGCTATTCTCAAATTACCTTCATATTCTCCCATTGAAAATTGATTTAAAAGTCTTCCAGGAGCTGTTCCAGCACTAACATACTTAATTTTGTTTCCATTAATCTTAATTTTATGAATAACTGTTTTTTCCCTTTCTTTTTCTAATCTAGCTGCAGTCTCTTCAACAGCTTTCATTAATTTTTCATCAAATTCTGCTTTTTCATCCCCAGTTAAAGAACTTGAATAATCTTCAACAATTTCTCCAACTTCTTGCATTTTCTTAGAACTGGTTTTATTTGAATCCATAATTTCCTGAACTTTATCTTTTTCAGCTTTTGGAAGAACATCAACAATAACCTCATTTATTATCTCTTCATATAATTCAAATTCAGAAACATACTTAGTATTAGTTAAGTAAATATTATCTTCAGAAACATAAATAACACCTGAGCCTCCTGTTAAATAAACCTTACTATTCATATCAGCATCATCAAGGTTTATTGCAACAACAGAAGTAAATACATAATTTCTTTGACTATAATCCCAATAATGAACATCTTCAACAGCAGTTTCTCTTGCAACACTATTAACTTCAAAAATAGGGGGAATTGGTTTTTGAACATTAATATACTTATTTGCAATAACATAAACATAATTCCCAATCATTCTCGAATCTCTATAATTTCCATCTACACTATATTCATCTTCTAATTCAGGATTTTCTTTATCTGAAATATCATATACTTTAACTACACTAACATATTTTCCACTTCCACCACAACCTAAACACAAGGCTTCACTACTAACAACATCAGAATCAGAGTCAACAGGCTCATCAAACTCAATATACTTATATTCGCTAGTAAATATAATTAATTTATCCCCATTAATAAAAATATTAATAATTGAATTATTAAGCTCAATCTCACTAACATTTTCCATATCTGCTGCAGGATAAGCATCTATTATTATTACCTTGTTTCCTGAAACAACATAAATATATTTTCCATCATTTTTCACAATATCTGCTTCATCAACACCTTCTACTTGTATATTAGTTGTTGAAAAATCATCTGCACTTGTTTTTGCAACAGAACCATCTCCAGCACTTGTTGCAGCATCTGAAGCAGAAGTTGCAGCCATAGTTTCAGGAGCTTCTAACGATTGAAAGTTCATTACTTCTCTTGAACCTCCATAATAATAACTAATATCAGAACTATCTTGTAAAAAAGCTTTTAACTCATCATAAGAACTAAATCGCTTTAAATTAGTTAATTCTTGTTCATCATCTCCAGAAGGAAGCATAAATAAAGCTGCTATAGCAAGTAAACCAGCTAAAACTAAGATTACAGGAAGAAGTGTTTTAAGATAACTTAAACTAGGTTTCTTGCCAGGACTTATTATAATATGTTTTTTTGCCAATTTATACATTGGTATTCTCTTCCCTTTTACACTCCAAAAGAAATTACCTGACCTAGTAACGAGTCTTGCTTTTATAAGTTTTTTTAAATTATACTCAACAGTGTTTATTGGTATTTCTAAACCATCAGAAATATCTTTTTCACTAGCTTCTCTTGTTTCTGCTAAAAAATCTAAAATCTTTTTACAAGTATCATTTTTAAGAACTTCTGCCACATGTTTTGAAGAATCATCATTTAATCCCATTAATATAAACTTATCATCTTTCATTTTCTTTTCATCAACCATAAAAAACATAAATAAAACTTCTTTATAAATGCAGTGAAGAGTTCAACCAAATTAGAACCTATTAAACTAATATATAAGCTTTTCTAAGAATTCAATTTTAATTGAAGCAATAAAAAAAATTCAAATAAAAAATAAAAATTCAAAAAATCATTTATCAAACAAACAAATCCTTAACCCAATTCCAAGCTTTTGAAAAACCAGACATCGTCGGAATTTCTATTTCACAAAATCCTGTAGCAGTATTACAAACTTCTCCTGCATCACAATCAGTATCGACTACACATTCAGAAACCCCATCCCAGCCTTGCATGTGAGCAAGCAAGACCCATAATGCCTTGGCTTTTCTTATGTCTAAAATATCATGGCAATGATCATATGACCAAGTGTCATCAATCCCATATTTTATTCCTCCTTCTAAATATTCAGGATTTCTTGGATAAACTACTTGCCCAAAATCATCTATCACACTATAAGAGGCTATATTATTATAATCCCAATTTTCAATATCAGCTTGATCAAATAAAATTCCATTGTTTGCAAGTGTCTCTTGCCTAATTACATTATTATAATGAGTAATCCTTCCACTACTATTTGCTATATCTGGATTAGGATTACTATACGGAGCATCTGTAATAGAAGTATAATAAACAAACTTTGTTTGATTAATTGCAGGATTATTATTAAATCTTGTAAATGCATTCTTAAATGACTCCATATGCGTATCATTGAAGTAATTATCCGCTAAAGTTCCATCTTCATCATGAACACGATTAGGATTAGCACTATTTCCACTTATATCCCAACACCAATGCCAAAGAGAAATATTAAATCCTCTTCCTTCATTTATTGCTTGTTGTGCAGTTGTTTCTGTTCTTAATCTTCCTGTTTCAGTTGCCCAATAACTTTCTTCTCCAACAAGCCAGATAGTCCAAGCTGAACCAGTATAATAAGACCTTTCTACTTTTAATCCATCTCCTTCAGTAAATGAAAGCCTTTGAGAAGGCAGCCAAACAGGAGGGCAATCAGTACTAAACTGTACAGCATATTTACTATTCAAATTTTCAAGAAGCTGCAAACCCCAAGGAATTCCTGTTCCATGTGATTGCCCCACAATTTGTATAGACATATTTTTAATTCTTTCAATGTAAGAATCTGGAATCAAATCAAACTGCTCAACAGCAGTATGATTAATTATAATTGCTGTTGATGGCGCTGGAGGAGCACCAGTATACTCATAAGCCCCAATATCAAACTCTGCTGTTCCGGAATTATCACCATCCTGAGGCCTTAAAGTTCCTTCAATATCTTCATAAACTCCAATCTCTGTTCCTGCGTCAATTGCAGGGCTGCTTCCTAACAACATAAAATCTTCTGGAACAGGAACAGTATTTGCAGGTCCGCCAATAGCAGGAATATTAACAAAACCAACATCTGCCCCATATCCAGTTCCATCAATCGAGTTTGACCCAAGTGGCATTGAATATCCAAATGTTTCTGGATTTGCAATAAAATTATAATCTGCATGGTGCTCAGCAGGATTCCATGCATGATTTGGATCTCCTTGTGGAGGGGGAACAACATTACGGAAATGATAATAATTAATACTATGTATAATATTATTATATATATTAAAATCAGTAACTCCTAATCCCATAGCTATCCCTCCGTAATACCCTTGCCAGAAAACATTATTATACATTTTAAGATCATCAATATTTTGCATGACTCCGATAAATAAAGCTTCAGGAGCATAAAAGATATTGTTTGAAACAGTAAAATTATTAGAAAAACCTATACCTCCAAAAAACAATGCTGCATTAACCCCTTGCCCTCCAGAATAAACAAGGTTATTTCTAATTTCCCCATCTGTTGAAGTAAATATTTCTATTATGTCGCTATGGCCATTATAACAAGGACCGCATTCTCCATTTCCAGGCCATCCTCCACAATTTTCACATCCACAACTATGTAAATTATGTATTCTGTTGCCTATTATTCGAATATTGTTTCCATAAACACCCATACCATCATCAGCAATATTATATATATCATTATTTTCAATAGTTACATAAGATCCATCTATCTGAACCCCATTACATACACCATCATTTTGTTGTCCTCCTGCATCTGTCTGAAAGTTACCATCTAAATCAGTATTTCTTATTATAACATAATCAGAGGGTATATTTACTATATAACCCATATAACTTCCAACAACTCTAAATCCATACTCATATTGTCCATCAAAAACATAATAATTTGTAGTAAATATTAAAGGCCCAAAAACAGCCTGCCCATCACCATCTCCTATCTGCCATCCAACATTAGTTCCATGCTCTGTTTCTGTTGCTTTTTTAATTATTATTTCCTGGGTTCCAACAGCAGCGTCATTAAAAGTATAACCAGAAGAATGATAACTTCCATCTGCTATATAATAGGTATAATTTCTCTGCAAAACAGCTGGCAATTCATTATCAGCATTTGTCCAGTCACTTCCATTCTGGCTTCCTCTTCCTCCTTCTATGATGTAGTAAGTGTTTGTAGCAACAACCTCACACAACCCACTATTCCACACACAACTCAAACCACAACCATTACTCTCACATTCAAGTAGAGTAGTTCCATCATAAAAAGAACATAAAATAGGACTATTATCACAAACAGGATAAAGACAACTATCAATTGTGCAAGCATTTGCATCATCGCAATCTCCTCCAATCAAACATTCAACACAACTTCCAAAACCATCACAAAACTCATCATCAATCGCAAAACAAGATTCATCATTTCCATAAGCAGGAACAGGCGTTTCTCCACATGAGCCAAAATCACATATAGGCTCATAACACTCATTATCTATACAATTACCTGCATTTAAACACTCAACACAATTTCCAGCATCACAATAAGGAGTTGCTCCAGAACAACTGCAATCACCTGAACAAGTTCCACAATCTTCTCCAGCATCACAATTACCATCACCGCAATAATTTGCATTTTCACAACTATCCCCATCCCAATAACAACCATTTGCAGAAGGAGCAACATTACAAAAATCATGATTAGGTGGGGAAAATTCACATTCTGCATCAGAATATTCAGTACAATCATTAATAGACTGGCATGCAATTAATCTGTCAGTACAATTATTTGGAAGTGGCCAAGGATTATCATCCCAATAACAATCTCCTAATGTATGGCATTCAGTATAATCACAAAACAAACCAAACAACCCACAATCAGAACATTGTTGAGGTGTAAATGGAACACAAATGTTTGCTTGACAAGTTTCTCCTGCTCCTATGTCACAATCATTATCATCTACACATTCAACACAAACTCCATTACCATCGCAAACTCCTACAGAACAATCTTCTCCAGAAGTTTTATTTCTCACATTTCCATTATCAACCCATTGTGTGCTCAATATACTATAATCATTACATGGAGGAGAAATAACAGAACAAGTATAATCTCTATCTTCTTGTTCTTTTTGTTCTTTTTCAACACACTCTATTAAATCTATCCATTGAATATTTCCTGTATCATACCATCCATCATGTAAATTACAATCCTCTGTATCAATATAATCACAATCACAAGTAGAATTACAAGTTACGTTGTAATATGCCTGGTCTCCAACACATATACTTATATTGCAATTCCCATCAACCTCGCATTCAGCCCTGCAATTAGAAATATCACAACTACTAACTATAGTTGGCTGTGTTGGAATTGTACATACTTCTAATACACATTCTGAATCATTTGCAGGAGCATAATCCCAAGTAAAATCAAAATTATCAGGGTTATTTATACAATTTGCTATTTCAGGAACATTATTACCCACACAATCAACATCAACAGTACACTCAATAAAACATGCCCCACCTGAACAAGAACTGCAAACTCCTGTTTCATTTCTAACTTCTGTTTCATTTGTAGCATTATTATAAAAACAATAATATTCAATTACATTTGTATCAGAACAAATATCCCAAAATGCAGAGGTTCCTGTTTTATTTGCATACCCTTTAGTATCATAATCAATTCCTAATTCAAAATCAATACAACTTTGAGTTTGATTTATGCATAAATCAGCAGGAGCATTTTCTCCATCATAACAAGTATAATTTTCTAAACAATCATTATCAATCCATTGCACATTTGAATTACAATTATTTGTTTGTTTTCTTATTCTTGAATTATTTGCATCACATCTAAATTCTTCTGTATTTGTCCATGTTAAATCACAATCTCCATTCCCTCCACTTGGCCCGCCAGTGCTTGGGATTGTACTAGGAGTTGTATCATTTGTTTGATTATCACTAAGACTACCAGGAATCATTTGTTGAGTATCATTAAAACTAGATTCATTAAAACCAGTATCATTAACATCAGTATCATTAACAGGAAATTTTTCAATTAAATTCATTCCAATAAAAAAGGAAACAATACCTAAAGCAATTAATGTAATAATAATTGCAATAACTGCAAAAGTAAAAATAACTTTTTCCTTCTTTATCTTACTTGTTTTTGGTTTTTTCGGCTTTTCAGATTTTGCAACTTGTTTTTCTACTTTCCCTTTTTTTACTTTCCTAGCCACAGCTCCTTTTTTCTCAATTTTCTCTTTTTTCTGCATGTTTTTAACAAGAAAAACAAGTTAATAAATTTAGTCATATTCAATTATGATTTAATATTAAACATAGTAATCAAATCATCTAAATATTTATAAATAAAAAATTACCAGGAATATTATGAATAAATGGCTAGAAATCTTGGTAGGGCTTATCCTTATAATTGTCCCAATTTTAGCAGCAATTATATTTCCTAGTTGGGGAGAAGCCACAATTGCCTTCCTTAAAGGAGGGGTAATTTGTTTTGTTGCTTTAATTGGAGTATTATTCCTATTGCTGGGGATAAGTGACTTAAGAGAATAGTAACTTAATAAAACACAGCTTAATAAAAAAGTAGCTTAAAAAGAGCCCGCAAGAATTAAAAAATAACAAGCATTTTCCTTAGTTATGAAATTTTTTGAAACTGAACTGTGTGTAAAATGCAGAGGCAGGGGCTTTTGCAACAAACCTTGTAGAATCTATTCTAAAATAGCAAATTTTATTCCAAAAACAAGAAAACATTTTTCAGGAGATTCCCCTCCAGAAATCTTTGTTGGAAGATATAATTATCCTAATATAAATGCAGGCATTTTATCTCCAGAAACACACGGAGACACAGAAGAACTTTCTATGCCAGAAATATAGCATGAAAACAAACTTTCAATAGGCCAAATATTAACAAACCGATCTCAACTGATACACGGTAGATTCCAGACATCAGTTAAAAAAGCAAGAATAAAAAACAAATTCACAAAGATAATGCAAGAAATAAGCATTGCTCATAAACCAGTTTCAACAGAATTTTTTCTTAAAAAAATACCTAGGAAAACCTTTGAATTAAATAAATACGGAGCAACAATAGGAAATCCAGCCCCATTAGAAAAAGCAAGACTGCAAGAAAATCCAAAAGTAAAACCAAAAGTAGACTATTTAGTTTCAGACACTGATGCAAAATCTATTGATTCTATATTAGAAATGCATAAAGCAAAAATTTTAACAAGCAATATAATAAAAATATTAAGTGCCGGGCTTTTAGGAACAGAAACAAGAAGAAAATTAGTTCCAACAAGGTGGGCAATAACAGCAACTGATGACACAATATCCAAACAATTATTAAAAAAAATAAGATATTATCCTGAAATAAATGAAATCCTTCTTTTTCATGGGGATTATGTCGGAAACCATTATGAAATTCTTTTGCTTCCTGACAAATTCTCATTTGAAGTAATAGAAGCTTATGCCTCTGGAAGTGTGTGGAATGTTCTTTCTAATAATGTAAAATTTTCCCATGATTTCGAGAGATTTAATGGGAGAAAAAAATATGCATATGAAGTTACAGGAGCTTATTATACAATCAAGTTATGTTTAGCAGAATATTTTGAAAAAATAAAAAGGCAAGCATATTGTATAATATTTAGAGAAGAGCGCCCAGAATATTATGCTCCTTTAGGTGTTGGAATCTTAAGGCAGCTTGGCAGAGAAGCCTTAACAAAAAAACCAGAAAAACCAGAAACAATTGAACAAGCATTGAAGATAATGCAATCAAGGATGATGATTCCAATAAACCAATCCAAGGAAAAATCAGTATTATTAAAAGAATATGGGCAGCAAAAACGACTACAGGAGTTTTTCTAGTTTTTTAATTTTTCTAACCCCCAATCTCTTAACTCACTTCACAATTTTTATAGCTTTGCCATTTACTACAGCATCAGCTATCTTTTTTCTTCCAGACTTTAAAACTCTTGATAATGTAGATTGTGAAATCTGCATCTGCTTTCCTGCTTTTTCCTGAGGAATCTCATTTAAATCAACTAAGCGGATTGCTTCAAATTCAGGCATTGCTAAAATAGTTTCCTCTAGTTCAATCATTCTTATTCCTGCCGGTTTAAAATAAGAAGAGTTTGGCCGGCCCCTAATCCTTCTTCTAATGCACGGTCTTGCCATGTTTTTACTATTACCTTAATTTACTACTACTTTAACTCTTTTAATTGTTTCTCTACTTCAGCTTTTTCAGTTTCAATTTCTTTTAGCTCAGCTTCTAAGATTTTTTTCTCTTGCTCTTTAGTTAGAATAACTGGCATTGCAGTTCCTATTCCAAGGCCCCTTCCAAAACTCCTTCCAGAGCCTCTTCCAAAACCTTTTCTAAATCCAAGTCCTCTTCCGCAAGGCCCTAACCCTCTTCCAGTTAAAGGCCCTTGTCCTAAGGGTCCTGTTCCATCTTGTCCTGGCATTTTATCCTCCATGCCTTTTTAGGCTTGTTTAGTTATGAATATATATGCATAATACTATTTAAATGTTTCGGTTTTGAATAAATATTCATAACAACGATTTCTAAACTTCTAACCTAAAACAAAAATCAAACTTCCCTCAATAATCCCAGCAATAATTAGCAAAGGAATTACTATAAACAAAAATAACCTCAAAGAGTCTTTAAAATTAAGTAAAAAATCTTGTCTTAATTTATTATTCGCAACAAGTAATGCAAATAAAATAAAAATACTTATAGGAAAAAATATTATTGAAAGAAAAATCAAAGAATAAAGAGTGATTCTTGGAATACCCTTAGCATAAAACAAAATACAGTTTTTTATTAATGAAATTCCTAACATTATTCCCATTGCTGCACTAATCATAACTGCAGGGATCTCAAAGATTCCGTGGGGTAAAAGTCTTAACAAGACCGAGGATCCTTCAACAATAACAACAGAATTAGAAACAAACCCAAGAATATAAGCATTAGAAACTATTACAAACAGAGGAAGGATTCCTAAAAAAACTCCAAGAATTGTTGCAAAAAAAGAACTTCTAATATTATTAAACATAATAAACTTAATTAACTCAATTGAGCTCAACCCCTCAGTTTGCGAAATTAATTGTTTTATTATTTCTAATATTTGCTCATTAAGCAAATAAGGATATGCAAGACCAAAAATAAAAATCACAATAAATAAAATAAAAGAGAACCAAAAATAAACTTTTATTTTTTTAAGAAATTCAAAACTCTTGGAAAAAGGATTCCCTTCCGAAGCAAAATAAAAATATCCTGCAATTAACAAAAATATCATTCCAATCTCACTTAATTCTAATTCAAATAATCCTAAATTCAAAGAAAAAGAATTAAAGGAACTTATTAAAATCATTAAAAAACCTAAAACCAAAAGCATTAACACAAACTTATTCAAACCTATTACCTGCTTCTCTTTTATTTTTATATTTTCTGTCTCCCTCTTTTTTACACCTTTTTTATTCACCATAATTAAAATTGTAAAAAAGAATTTATAAACTTATTCTTAAGTAGAAAATCTTGAAAGACGCCTAGCTTTTCGAGGATACTTTTTTCTAAGATGATTTCCATAAGCTAATCCCACTAACAATCCCCCTAAATGTGCCATATTTCCTATTGGAAGAAGAACAAACAATCCAATTACAACCAATGGAACAATAGCAACAATAGGAAGCAACCATAATGGCATTCCTAATGGAAGTGAAATCTTTCTCATAGTAGGATTCATTGAAAATATTGAAAATATAGAAACAAAAAAGTAAACTATAATCAATAAATTAAGTGGTTCAAGAAAACTTGCCCCAGGAAAAACAGAAGATAACATTGCCTGAATAATTATTGCAATTAAAGGTCCTACAATTAAATAAATCTTTTTATGAGGAATTAAAATAGCTAACAATCCTAACAATCCAAATATAGCACCACTTGCTCCTACTGAAGGAATTTCCGGACTTCCAAAAACACCAAACCTAAGCCAGCTTAAACTCCCAACCTTAAGTGACTCTGATAAAATAAATGGCACTCCAAAAAAATAAGTTAAAGCAGCATGAAAAAAT
>CAZQKV010000007.1:0-12175 GCA_964593995.1 Candidatus Woesearchaeota archaeon | reverse complement strand
AGCTATTTTTTCCCAGATATATCATTCATTTTTTTATGCAATTGTATTTCTTGTTCAGCTTCTTGTTTTGTTGCATGTGCTGTGTGTATTTCATACCAAGGGCCTATTTCCCTGTCCCTTATCAAAGGGCGGGTTTGTTTTGTTTCATATCTATAAGAGAAAACTGTTTCATAAATTCTAAAAGGGAGGTCTGAATAAGATCTTATCCATAATGAGAACATAGGGTACATTGCAGGCTCTCCTGTCGGCCTTAAGATAAATTCTGTTTTATCTTTTTTTCCTGCCCAAAACCCTTCTTCTTGAAATCCTTTCCACCAGGAGTCATTTTGTTCTGCATAATTTACTGGAACCATTAAAGGAAAGTACATTTCTTTTATATTGTTTTTTTTAAATTCATTGTCCCAAAAAGATTTTATTTTTAGCATAATTTCATAACCATAAGGCATCCAGACAAACATGCTTTTAATGTCATACCTGTTGTCTATGATTTTAGCTAGTTGCAGGATTTGAGACATCCATTCAGGAAAATCAGATTTTTTAGCATTAAGCTGTTCAGGAAGGTCAGAAGCTGGTTGTGGTTTTTGGTTTTTTTCTGCTTGCAGTTTTTGCCCTTTTTTCTCTTGCTCTGTTTGTGGTTTTTCTATTGGTTTCTCTTGCTCTATTGTCCCCTTATTCAGCTTTTCTGTTGCTTGTTTTTCTAACTTGTCTAATTGTTCTTTGCTTAGGTTTGCACCTAAATATATTCGTTGTTTTTCTACTTTTTCTCCTTTTCTTATTGATTTTACTCTATAATAATATTTTTTATCATTTCTTTTTTTAATTTCAGTATATGTCATAGTCATATGAAAACTTAGGTCCTCAAAAACTTATTAGTTTTTGGGAACTTTAACTTTTGCAAGATTGAAGTTTTTCCTAACAAGTCACCTTTCCTAAGATAGCTTGCAATTATTTTAGATATATATTATGTGTCTACATTATTTATAAATCTTTCTAAATTTTTCTAATATGTGGACGTAATATTATGTTGTACGTCTACATGTAGTAGAGAATGTTTTGATAGTGTGGACGTACAAACGAGCCTGCCAGGATTCGAACCTGGATCAACCGGGCCGAAACCGGAAATTCTATCCATTGAACTACAGGCTCATTAAAATAAAAAGATAAAAACCTATTTAAAACTTGTTTTTTTAATATATTCGAAAATATATAAAAGGATGGAAAGAGGTTAAGATGAATTTAAAAGGAGATTTTAAGGAAATTCTTTTTTCACAATTTGTTTCTGTAGGAGGAGGTTTACTTGCAGGGACTATGCTTGCAATTTGGACTGATAAAATTCTTTTAATTCCTGGGATGCTGATTTTATTGCCAGGATTTTTAGAATTAAGAGGAAATATTAATGGCTCGTTAGCAGCAAGGCTAGGTTCTGGATTATTTTTGGGTTTTATCAAACCAGGAAAAATTAGAAAAAGCAGGATTATTAGAGGAAATTTAACAGCTTCTTTTTCACTTGCTTTAATAATTTCTTTTATTTTAGGATTAGTAGCATTTGGTTTTAATATGTTGATTTTTAAAATTTATTTTCCAAAAATAATTTTAATTCCTTTTTTAGCAGGAATAATAGCGAATATGGTTGAAATTCCATTGACTTTATTTTTTACATTTTATCTTTTTAAAAAAGGCCATGACCCTGACAATATAATGGGCCCATTTGTCAGCACAACTGGGGATATTATAAGCATTTTATCATTGCTTGCAATAATATTAATAATATGAAACACTTAAAAAAACAATTACATAAACTAAGGAAAGTAGAAAAGAGCAGATATCATCCTCTTATTCATAGAATTCATAAGAAATACAAAATTTCAACAAGAACCCTGCATTATGTGAAAAGTTATGGAAAACATTCAGATATAACCAAGACAATAATAAAACAAAGCATCTGGATTTTGATATTTGCTTCATTAGTAAGCTCTTTTGGAGGCTTATTTTTAGAAAATATAAAAGAGCTTTTTGTAGTTATTGTTCCTTTAGTAATTTTGATGCCTACTTTGAATGATATGATTGGGGATTATGGAATGATAATATCATCACGTTTCACAACATTCTTGTATAGGGGGAAAATTAATAAAAAAATAGATAAAAATTTTAAATTAAAAGAATTATTTTTTAAAATTATATCAATTGCCTTATTGACAAGTGTTTTAAGCATAATTATCTCTTTAATAATCTCGAAATTTTCTGGTTATAATGCTTCCTTATCAACAATGTTTAAGATATTTGTGATAGTCATCATAGATGTAATACTCTTAGTAATAATTTTATTTTTAGTTGCTTTTTTTGGAGGATTATATGTATATAAAAGAAATAAAGACCCTGATAATTTTTTAATTCCAATAACAACCTCTATTGCAGACTTTGGAAATATGGTTGTTCTTACGCTTTTGGTTGTATTGTTTTTTTAAATGTGTAAAGAAATCCCCTTGATTTAGTATGTAATTTTTTGCTTACAAGATTTACTCATACCTCAGAGCATCAACTGGATTTAATTTTGAAGCTCTATAAGCTGGAATTGCTCCTGCAATCATTCCTATTAAAACAGAGAACAATAAAGCTCCTATTATCAATTGAGGACTGACATAAGAAGAAGAACCAAAACCTCCAAGAAATCCCCTTCCTCCAACACCTGTTTGTATTCCTCCTAATGAACTTATAGTAGTAGATGCAAAAAATCCAAGAAATACTCCTCCAAGTCCCCCAATTAATCCTATTAATGCAGAATTTAATAAAAAGATAATCATTATATCTCTATCTTTCGCCCCTATTGCTTTCATAATCCCTATTTCTCTTGTTTTTTCTAAAACAGAAGTAAACATAGTATTTGCAATTCCAACTGCTCCTACAATTAAAGATATTGCAGCAATTGCTCCTAAGAAAATAGTCATTGTATTCATTGTTTGCTGTACAGTTTCTTGCATTGATGTAGGAGATGAGACTGTAAAATCTCTTTTATTTGCATCTATTATTCCATGAGACAACATTAATTTGCTTGTTATTGTGTTAACAGTTTTATTAGATAAAGAAATATCTTCTAATTTAACAGATATTGAATCAAATTTATCTACTCCAGCATCCTCTATAATAGTTCTTGCAATATCTAATGGCATGTATACAGACCTTCCTTCAGCTAAAATTCCAACAGCTTTAAATGATTTTCCTTCTATTGTAATTTTGCTATTAAGTGGGATCCCATTTTCAAAAGTAGAGCTTACTATATTACCCCCTAAAACAACAGAATATGAATCTCCACTTGTTAAAAATCTTCCAGAAGCTAATTGTCCTGTTGTAAGGTCTTTCCATACACTTGTGTCAACTCCTACAATATTTATGGTTGCTGTTTTTGTCATGTAAGTCAAATCTCCTCTTCCGGAAATTTGTCCAAGAATATATTTTATATTTGGAATATTTTTTAACATTAAAACATCTTTAGAAGTTAGATTTTTTGTGTTTGTTGCTGTTGAACTTTCTCTATCAAATCCTCCTCTCCCAAAACTTCCTGGTCCTTGAGCTCTTGAAAAACCAGGGCTTATAGTTATAATATCTGCTCCAAAAGTTCCTAATCTTGATTCAAGCTGCTGTTGCGCACCCTCGCTTATTGAGATAATAGAAACAACTGCAGCAATTCCAATTATTATTCCAATTATAGTTAACCAGCTTCTTAATCTGCTATGAAGAAGAATATTTAAAGACAATTTAAAAGATTTAATTATTCTCATTTTTTGAAATCATACCTTTTATAATAAAGATTTGAAAATTTTAATTTTCATCTTTTCTCTTGCTTCTTCTAATTATAACAACAACTAATATAACACTTAAAATCCCACTTGAGATAAAAGCAATAAGAAACCAGTTGCTGCTGTTGCCTGAATTTTGTGAAGCAAAACCACTTACGCTTCCTGATGAAGTTGAGGAGCTTGATGAGTCTGTTGTTGATGATTGTTGAGCAGATTGAACTCCTATTGTTTTTGTTATGGTTTGTCTATTTCCGAGCGTGTCTGTATACTGAATTTCAACATTTAGATTAGAATTTCTTGCTTGAGGGATTAATTGAAAAGAAGCTACTGAATAATCCCCCTTATCTAAATTTCCAATTATCGAAGAAGTACTCCCACTAATTCTAAAATTTGATTGTGATGGAATTATAACAGTCACAGAATTTGCAGGATTTTTTCCAATATTAGCTATTGAGAGAATAATTCCACTTGAAGAAACATCTGAAATAGACACATCAAAATCAGTCTGCCCTCCAACAATTATCCCTGCTTTTGAGGTTTCAATAATTGTTTCTATTATAGTTTCATTCCCTTTTTTAACTTCTTTTTCATAAGTTAATGTAAGTGTTAATTCATATAATCCTGGCTCTGCAGATGAAGAAGCAAAAACATCAAAATCAAGAGTTTCCTTATCTCCTTCATTTATTTCTTCTATGCTTTTTGTATTGCTTGAACCAATAGGCAAGATATTTCCTGTTTTTTCTTCCCAAGAAAAAATAATATTTTCTAAATCAATATTTCCTGTATTTTCTATTTTAAAACTTAATTCACTTTGCTCCCCAGGAATTAAATTTGTCGGAGAAACATCTATAACTTCTATATTATAATTGTCAGCAGCAGCCACTAAATTCATTGTTATTATAAATGTTATTACAAATACAACAAAAATTCTATTTTTTCTTATTTTCTTTAATAATTTTTCCATCTTTCAATTTTATTATTCTATTAGTATTTTTTAGCCTTTTAATAAAATTTATATCATGTGTTATAATTATTAGGGTTTTTCCTTGTTTTTTATGAAGTTGGTAAAGCATATTAATGATGTTCTCTCCTGTTTTGCTGTCTAAATTTCCAGTTGGTTCATCTGCTAAAATTATTTCAGGGTCATTTGCTAATGCTCTTGCAATAGCAACTCTCTGTCTTTCTCCTCCTGATAATTCTGTTGGTTTATGGTGCATCCTGTTTTTTAATCCTACTAACTCTAACAATTCTCTTGCTCTTTCTCCTGCTTTATAATAATTATTTTGAAATTCCATAGGTAATGTAACATTTTCTAGTGCACTTAAAGTTGGGATTAAATTAAATTGCTGGAATATAAAGCCAATCTTTTTCCCTCTTATTCTTGCTATTTGTGATTTTTTTAATGAACGGATGTTTTTTTCTTCTAATAAAACAGAGCCCTGTGATGGAATATCTAAGCAGCCGATCAAGTGCATCATAGTTGATTTTCCACTGCCACTTGTTCCAGTAACAGCTATAAATTCTCCTTTGTAGATTGTTAAGTTGATTTCGTTTATTGCATCAACTTGGACTTTTCCCATTTTATAGGTTTTCCATACATTTTTTAATTCAATTATTTTACTTTTCATTTTGATTTTTCAATTAAAATTAATTTAATCTTTGAACTTGCTGAGAATCAGGACTTGAACCAGGTCTTCCCTGCATAAGCTGAGAACAGTATTCATGATTTGGATTTATATTTCTGCAATAATAAAAGCATTCCATTCTATTATTATTGCAATGATCAGTTATCTCATTAATATCGGGGGTGTTTTCAAAAAAAGAAGTTACACTCTGTATTTGCTCATCAGTCAACTGCATTTGCTGGAAATTCCCCCTAAATCCTGGTCCTGGAACATTCTTATGAAAAAAGAACATATACCCAAAAAACAAATTGCTCATTAATAATACAACTACTGCAATTATGAGTATAGTGTTTGTATTTTTCATTAAGTTAAAACTAATCTCTTATTTTTAAATAAGATGGATTTGAAATCCATTTAAATTATAAAAGCTTAAATATATAATTTTCTGTAATTAGATGTAAAAATGCTGATGCCATTTTCCAATTCAAAATTAAATAATAAAAATAGCAAATTGTAGAATGCCAATGCCATTTTCAAACAAGCAATTAAATGATTTAGAGACTCTTATTTAAAAATGCCATCCTTTATTAATCACTTAGCTACATTGGGATTTGGGACAGAAATAATTTACTCCTTAGTTATTATAGTCTGCAGTTTAATGATTTATTTTGGAACAAAAGAACTTTATGAATTAAGTTCTCATAAAGGAATCAAATATTTTAGACAGGCTTTTTTATTTTTTGCGATTGCTTATTTTTTTAGGTCTTTTATAAAGTTTATATTAGTTTATTTTAGTGCTAACAGAATTTTAGACATCCACCCAAGAATATTTGCGCCGCTATTTGGTCAAGTAACATTGTTTCTTTTTATATATTTTAGTTCTATGGCAATTTTTTACCTTTTATATAGCGTAATGTGGAAGAAATGGAACAGCGGTTCTAAAAAAATTTACTTTTTCCATTTGTTGGCATTTGTCATATCATTATTCATTATCTTATCAAGAAACGCCCTGGTTTATCTGGGAATAAATTTTCTCCTATTTTTTATTGTTTTATTTATAGTTTATATCTCTTATAAAAATAATAAGAAAGAGACAAGAGTACATAAACATAATTTGTATGTGATTTATCTATTGTTATCGTTTTTTTGGATACTTAACATAATAGACATTTTAATCCCAGAGTTTTTCCAGACATTTCAGCTCTTTGTATATATAGCTTCTTTAATTGTCTTTTTAATGATGCTTTACAAGGTTCTTAAAAAAGCAGGTTCTAATTAAAATGGCAAAACGGGGAAAATTAGAGATAATACATGACATATTGAAGATAATTTACGAGGACAATAATTCAATCAAATATACTCCCTTATTAAGGAAATCCAATATTTCAACTACAAGATTTAAAGAATATTTTTCTGAGCTTATTGAAAAAGGATTTATTAAAGAAATGAATCATAAAAAAGAGAAATTTGTTACATTGACTGAAAAAGGTTTTAAATTTTTAGAAAAATATAAAACAATTATTAATTTTATTGATGAGTTTGAATTATAATCTTTATAGGATTTAAAATTGTATTGTAAGCAATCAAAACTTGGATTTTTAGATAAACTAATTAAACCTCAATTTTAGAGAAAAAGTAGCTACCGATTAAATTAACAACAATAATGCAGCTAATCATAACTAAAAAATCTAATAATAATCCAAAACTACTTGTTGTTAAAGCCCCTCTTACACCATCAACACCATAAGAAAGAGGATTTATTCTTATTATAATCTTAAGAAAATTAGGTGCATTATTTACAGGAAACAGAGCTCCTGATAAAAAGAAAAGAGGCATTATTATAAAGTTTATAATTAATGGGAAAGCATTCATATCTTTTAATAATGATGCTATTGCAGTTCCAAGTGCTGTAAATAACAAAGCTATAAGGAACATAAAAATTAATGCTATTGGAACATCAATAAAATTTGTTATGTGAAATCCTAAAAACAAGGAAATTATTAAAACTAAAACACCTTGCAAAAACGCAACTGTTGCTCCTCCTAAAGTTCTTCCAATCATAATCTTAGTTCTTGAAACAGGAGCTGCTAAAGTTTCTTTTAAAAAACCAAATTGCCTGTCCCATATAACTTCTATACCATTAAACATTGCAGTAAATAAAATGCTCATTGCAACAATTCCTGGTGCAAGAAATTCAATATAACTTCCTTGTCCTGCTTGCTGGAAAACTGCTCCTAAACCAAAACCTAATGCAACTAAAAATAAAATTGGCTGTCCAAGCGTTCCTATCATCCTTGCCTTGCTTCTCCAATATCTCTTTAGCTGACGAAGCCACATAATGTATATTATTGAGTTCATCTTCTGCCGCCCCATATTTTTCTTCTTGTCCTTAAACCTTCAATAGAAGATGCTTTTTCATCCCTTATTTCATGCCCAGTTATTTTAAGAAAAGCTTCTTCTAATGATTTTGATTTAGTAGACTTTTTTAATTCCTTAGAAGACCCTACCTTTACAATTTTGCCATGGTCAATTATTGCTATTCTGTCTGCAACTTTTTCAGCTTCTTCTAAATAGTGTGTAGTAAAAAATACAGTCATTTTTTCATCTTTAGCTAATTTTAAAACATATTGCCACATATGATTTCTTGTTTGAGGGTCCAAACCAAGAGTTGGTTCATCTAAAAATAAAATTTTAGGATGATGTAATAATCCTCTTGCAATTTCAAGCCTTCTTTTCATTCCACCTGAAAAAGTTTTTACCTGCTCACTTTTCCTATCCCATAGTTCTACAAATTTTAACAATTCTTTGATTCTTTTTTCTCTAATCTCTTTTTTAATATTATAAAAAACCCCATGAAACTCCATATTTTCATAAGCAGTTAATTCATCATCCAGGCTTGGGTCTTGAAAAACTATTCCAAAAGAATGCCTTACTTCATCTTGTTGATTAACAGGTGAATAATTATTTACTTTAATTTCACCAGATGTTGGATGCAGGAGTGTTGTTAATGTTTTAATTGTTGTTGTTTTTCCTGCTCCATTTGGTCCTAAAAAAGCAAAAATCTCACCTTCTTTTACATGAAAAGAGATATTATTCACTGCTGTAAAATCTTTAAATTTTTTTACAAGATTTTTTACTTTAATTATATTTTTGTTTTCCATGAGGTATAAAGAATATTGGAGTTATTAAAGGTTATTTTGTAGTTTCAAAATTAATTCTTTCTTGATTTTAACATAATTCAATATAGTGGAGGTTTTTTATAATTTCTGTCTATTATGAAGTTTTTATAATAAGACTTAACAAATAATTTAAATATTCTCTTTTATTTCTAAATAAGTAAAAAATGGTGAATATCTTTTTATTTTTAGGAGTAGTATTTTTATTAACTTTATTAATTGGAAAACTTATAGAGAAAATAAGGGTTCCGTGGATTTTTGCAGCCCTTCTTATTGGTTCTTTGCTTGCTATTTATAATCCTTTTTCATCTATAACTTCTTCTCCTATATTTGAATTTTTAGCACAATTGGGAATGTATTTCCTGCTTTTCATGATTGGGTTTGAAATAGATTTGAAAAAACTAAAGAAAAGCAAAAATTTTATTTTTAAAGCAATCTTCTTTATCATTTTTTTAGAAGCTATTTTTGGTTCTCTTTTAATACACTTTGTTTTTGGATATTCTTGGTTCATATCCTCTCTTGTTGCTTTATCTTTTGCTACTGTTGGTGAAGCTATTTTAATACCTATTTTAGATGAGTTTAAAATAATTAATACAAAATTAGGACAAAGCATAATAGGAATAGGGACTTTAGACGATATTATAGAAATCTTAGTTTTAATTTTAGTGGTTGTTTTAATTGGAACAGGAGTCCATTCTTCTTTTAACATAGCTATAACACTAATATCTCTTGGCGTTTTATTCATCATTACTACAAGCTTAGTTTATCTAAGAAAACAAGGGAGAGAATTTAGGTTTTTATCAATTGAAACTTTATTCTTGTTTATATTTTTTGGTTTATTTTTGTTTTTAGGTGTTGGAGAATTAGCTCATGCTGCTCCTATTGCAGCCTTGCTTGCAGGAATTGCTCTTAATACATTTATTCCAGATAACAGGGTAGAGAGGGTAAAATCAGGAATCAAAATATTATGTTATGGATTTTTTGCTCCAATATTTTTCTTATGGGTTGGGGTGTCAATGGATATGAAGTATTTAATTACTTTTCCTTTATTAATTCTCTTAGTTGTTGCTGTTTCAAAAGGTGCAAAGCTTTTAGGAAGCTGGATTATCGGAAGAAAAGAACTTGGAACAAAACAATCTATATTATTGGGGATAGGGCTTTCAGTAAGATTCAGCACTTCAATTATAATAATAAAAATTTTATTTGAGAATAATTTGATTAGAGTAGATTTGTATTCAATTCTTGTTGCCTCAAGCATTGTGTTTAACTTTATTGTACCTGTTTTATTTTCAAATTTGCTTGTTAGGTGGAAAATAACTAAATTAAGTAAGGAGGGGAAAAATGCAACAAAAAAAAGGACTGACCAGTTTAGAAGCAAAAAAAAGGCTAGAAAAATATGGAAGAAATAAAATAAAAAAAGAAAAGAGAATAACTCCTCTTAAAATTTTTATTTCCCAGTTTACTTCTCCTTTGATTATTATTTTAATAATTGCTGCTATAATCTCTTGGTTGGTTGGTTTTTTGCCAAACCAAGAATCTAATTTGATTGACACCACTTTAATTCTAATTATAGTTTTTGTCTCTGGGATTTCAGGTTTTTTTCAAGATTATAAGGCTGAAAGGACAATAGAGGCCCTACAAAAAATATCTACCCCTCAAGCGAAAGTTATTAGAGACGGAAAAGAAATTGAGATAGACATGGCAGGAATTGTTCCTGATGATTTAGTTTTACTTGAAGAAGGAGATATAATCCCGGCAGACTGCAAACTTATTGAAGCCTTTAATTTAGAGATAGATGAATCTACTTTGACTGGAGAATCTAATGCTGTAAGAAAGAAAATAAATGATGAGGTTTTTAATGGGACTTTTGTGGGTTCTGGAAATGCACAAGCCCTGGTTTTAAAAACAGGGATGCAGACGAAAATAGGCCAAATTGCAGGAAAGCTTCGGGAGATGAAAGAAGAGGAAACCCCATTTCAAGAAGAAATGAGTAGATTAAGCAAAAATATTCTATTTATAATTTTAGGAGTTATATTCATTATTTTTATTGTAAGTATTTTGAAATATGATTTATACCAATCCTTGCTTGTTTCAATTTCTTTAGCTGTTGCTGCTATTCCAGAGGGCTTGCCAGCCGTTTTGGTTCTTGTTCTTGCTATTGGGGCCAAGGTTATGGCAAGTAAAAATGCTTTAGTCAGAAAATTGAATGTTGTTGAATCAGCAGGGGCTATTGACATAATCTGTACAGATAAAACAGGAACCTTAACAAAAAATGAGATGTCTGTCACAAAACTCTTTTTCAACAATGAAACTTTGGATGTATCTAAACTTAATAAAAATAATATAAAAGAGATAAGGCAGCTTCTTGTTTGCGGAGGTTTATGCAATAATTCAAAGACAGGCTACCAAAACCAGAAAAAGACTTATTTTGGGGACCAGACAGAGATAGCATTAAAAAAAATATATGATAGGTTTTTAAAAGAAGAGAAATATGAAAAAATCGGTGAAATTTCTTTTACTTCTGAAAGGAAGATGATGACTAATATTTATAAAAAAGGACAAGAGAGATTTGTTTTTTCTAAGGGTGCTTCTGAAGTTTTGATAGAAAAATGCAATAGGATTTATTTAAATGGGAGAATAATAAAAATGAATAATAAAATAAAAATGAAAATTTTAGAGAAAAATAAAGAGTTTGCTTCTCAAGCATTAAGAGTTTTGGGATTTGCTTTTAAAAAATCTTCAGATAAAACAAATGAGGTCAATAAAGAAATAGAGAAAAATTTAGTCTGGCTTGGCTTGCAGGCTATGATTGATATTCCAAGAAAAGAGATTAAAGGAGCCTTGAAGGAATGCAGGACAGCAGGAATAAAAGTTATAATGCTGACAGGAGATAATCCTCTAACTGCTAAGGCTATTGCAGAGGAGGTTGGTTTGGAAAGTGAAGGCATTGTTAAAGGAGATGAATTAGATAGACTAAGTGATAAAGAGCTTGCAGAAAAATTAAATTCAATTAATATATTTGCGAGAATTTCTCCTTTTCATAAATTGCGCATTTTGGACATTTTAAGGAAGAGATACAGGGTCGCTATGACTGGAGATGGTGTTAATGACGCCTTAGCTTTAAAAAGAGCAGATGTTGGAATATCAGTGGGAAGTGGGACAGAAGTTGCAAAACAAGCAAGTGATATAATATTGTTAGATGATAATTTTGCTTCTATTGTTTCTGCAGTAAAGGAAGGAAGAAGGTCTTTTGATAATATAAGGAAGTTTATTAGTTACTTATTTGTTTGCAATTTAGCTGAAGTTGGCGTTTTGTTTTTAGCTACTTTATTTTTGACTCTTAAAAACCCTATACTTATACCAATCCAGATTTTATGGATTAATTTATTGACAGATGGCTTGCCTGCGCTGGCTCTAGGGGCAGACCCTGCTCGCCCGGACATCATGGAAGAGCCCCCCAGGAAAAAAGGAGAATCTGTGATTAATAAAAGGTTTGCCTGGTTGATTGGGACAATTGGAATCAAAAAAATCATTGTTTTGTTTGCCACTTTCTTTATAGTCTTATTTATTTCAGGAATTG
>CAZQKV010000006.1:0-12316 GCA_964593995.1 Candidatus Woesearchaeota archaeon | reverse complement strand
CCAGACCAATTGCAAGAATTTGTAAATAGAGAAGAGCAACTTTTAAAACAGATTGTTGAAAAAATAAAATTTTCAGGAGCTAATGTTATTTTTTGCCAAAAAGGAATTGATGATACTGTTCAATATTACCTTGCTAAAAATAATATTTACGCCTGCAGAAGGATTGCTAAATCAGATATGGAAAATCTTTCTCGTGCTACTGGTGGGAAGATTATTAGTAATTTAAATGAACTTTCTGAAAGTGAATTAGGAAGGGCAGAACTTGTTGAAGAAGTTAAGCAAGGAGAAGAAGGAATGACTTATATTCGTGGATGTGAAAACCCAAGAGCACTTACTATTTTAATTCATGGTGGAAGCGAGCATGTTATGAAAGAAATGAAAAGAGCTTTGGAAGATGGATTGGGTGATGTTTATACTGTTATTAAAAACAAGAAAATTGTTCCTGGCGCCGGTGCAATTGAAATGGAATTAAGTAAAAAAATTAAGGAATTTGCAAACTCGCTTTCAGGAAGAGAACAATTGGCTGTCCAAGAATTTGCAAATGCTCTGGAATTTATTCCATCAACATTAGCAGAAAACGCAGGATTAGACCCCATTGATATCTTAACTGAATTAAAATCAAGACATGATAATGGAGAAAAAAATGCAGGAATTAATATTTTTAATAATAAGATTCAAGATGTTTTAAGAGAAGGAATAATTGAACCTACAAAAATTAAAACTCAGGCAATAAGCTCTGCAACAGAAGTTGCGGTTATGATTTTAAGAATAGATGATGTTCTTGCTTCAAAATCAAGTAAGTCTCCTAGAGGAAGCGGGGCTGGGCTAAATATGCCGGGTATTGATTAATGGGAATTCTGCTTCTGAGAGAAGCTATAAAACTTATATTACCGCATTTAATCATGAAAAAATCAAACCAGGGGATAATTTACTAGTTAGAAATAATAGAACCCTTGAAAGTTATTATGTGGAAGATAATGGAAGATTAGATTGGGCAAATATATTTAATAGAACAAAAGCAGAAACAATGACTACTAGAAAAATTTTACGTAGAAAAAGGTGGTATATAAAGATTAGAATAAGTTTTTTTGTTGAGGGACTTGATGATGAAGAGTCTATTTTTGATTGATTTTTTTAATTAATTTTTACTTAAACAACTCACTAACAGAATATCCGTGAGTTATCCTGTAAATAGCTTCTGCAAACAAGTTTGCAAGGCTTACTATTTCAATCTTACCATTGTTTTTTCTAGGGATAGAATCTGCTAAAATTATTTTTTCAAAACAAGAATTATTTAATTTTTCTACTGCATCTATGCTTAAAACCCCATGTGTTGCACATGCCCAGATTCTTGCAGCTCCTTTTTCTTTTAAAACCTGCGCAGCTTTGCACAAGGTTCCTCCTGTGTCAATCATGTCATCAACAATAAGGCAATTTTTTCCTTCAACCTCTCCTATTATTGTCATTTCTCCAGTAACTCCTGCTCTTTCTCTTTTTTTGTGGGTAATTGCCATCCTTAAATTAAGTCTTTTTGAGTAACTTTCTGCTCTTGGAGCTGTTCCTGCATCTGGAGCAATTATTACTGCATCTTGCAAAAACTCTGAATAATTTTCTTTTAAATAATCAATAATTACAGGGTATGCTTTTAAATTATCAAAAGGAATTTTATATGCGCTTGCAGAAGCAGGATTATGCAAGTCAGTTGTTATAACCCTTTCTGCTCTTACATTTATTAAATCTGCAACAACTCCTACACTTATTGGAGTCCTAGGATCAACCATCCTGTCTTGTCTTGTGTATTTCATATAAGGAAGAACATTATTAATTATTCCTGCAGAGCTTCTCATTAAAGTATCATTAACAAGAGCAAGGGAAACTAGCCAGTCTTGAGGCAGCATCAAAGAATCATGAATAAAAAAACAGATTCTTTTTCTCACATTTTCTAAAATCTTAACAAAAATCTCTCCATCATTAAATTTTTTTATTTCAACTTTTCCAAGCTGATATTTTTTATCCCTATTTGGATTGCTGTTTAATTTTTGGTAAACCTTATGTGCAAAGTCCCATGAATTCCCATTAGGATCTGCTAATATCAAAATCGGCTGGTCTTCCATGAAATTTAAATTTCTTATTAATATATAAGCATTATTAATCTAAGGGATATACTTTAATGAATTAGATGAACTAAAGGAATTCAATCGGTTAATTTAAAAACATTTAATTACTAATTAAAATACAGAAAAAGATGGAAAAAGAGTCTGAATTTGTTAAATGGGGTCTTGGCTCTGTGTATGTTTTTATTGCACTTTCTGTAATGGGATTGATTTCTTATTTAATTGGATTTTTTTTAAAAAAACCTTTTTTATATGAATACCCTTTATTTGGCTTGTTAAATATTGCTTGGATGATTTTTATTTTTTTCTTTTATAGCCATACAATAGGATTTACAAGGGTTATGGCATTTATTTTTTCATGGGTTCTTGGAGCAGCAGCGTGGTTTTTAGCAGGAAGCCTTTTAGCATATCTTTCAAAAAATAAAAAAAGCAAAAAACAAAAACAAAGATACAATGGAAAAATAATAATGATTGTTTCTGTTATTGCACTAGCAATAATTTTTGTTCCAGTTTGGCTAGCTGTAATGTATTATCCAGAAGGAACAAGAGGAATTGAAAATTCTAGTTTTAGATTTGCTATGCCTTTATTTGGAACCTTATTTTTAATTGGTTTGCTTCTTTGGTTAAATTCAAAATATAGAATTAAAGAAGTTAGTTGACTTTTTTAATGATATTTTCTTTAGATTTATTTTGAATAAATTCCTTTACTCCGATTACAACATCTTTTTTCATTTTCCTAATAATAAAAAGAATTATAGAATTAACTATCATTACTAATAATAAGGTTGCAATTAATTGAATCATAACCGATAATGCTACAGTATTTTCTCCTGCATTGTATCCTGGAGAGTTTAAGACCCAAAAAATTGCTAATAATACAAAAGTTAGTGTAGCATATGAAAGCGGGATAAGTAAACTTTTAAAAAATCCTGTCAAATTCGGGTTTTTTAATTGATATAATCCTGACATTATAGCAACAAATAATGGGAAAATATAAAAAAATATAATTACTAATGTAAAAATAAAATAATAAAGAAATCCTCCTTTAATCCCTCCCCCTAATAAGTCTCCTGAAGAACTTATTTGAGAGGATTCTATTAAACTATTTTTATAATTATAAAAAAAGACCAAGGAGATTATTAGTATTGCTAATATTAATAAAATAGAATTTATAATTAATACATATTTTATTGATTGTTTCATTTTCATTTTTAAATTATCTCTGTTTATTAATTTATTTTAAATATTCTTCCTTAAACATCTTAACAGTTAATAAAAAGTAAGAAAGTAATAATGGACCTACTATAAGACCCAAAATACCAAATAAAGGAATACCAATAAAAATCCCTATTAAAGTTATTAAGGGGTGGATTCTTCCAATTTTTTGCTGCAAACCAGGGCGTATTACATTATCTATATTTCCTAAGAAAATTCCCCAAGCAAGAAATCCTATTGCCACAAAATAATTTCCTTGAATAAATTGAAGTATTACTACTGGAATCCATACAATTGAAGTACCTAAAAAAGGTATAAATGAAGCTAAGGCCCCGACTATCCCCCATAAAGCAGCACCTTCTAATCCAAAAAATAAAAATCCTATTGCAATTAAAGAACCTTGAAGAACAGCAATAAGTCCTGCAGTGATAACCCCAGAATAAGTCATATTTTTAAATTCATTTAATAATTTTAATGAATTTTCCTTTCCAAAAGGAATTATTTCAACTATTTTATCATCTATTTCATCATAAGAAATCAGTAAGTAATATAATACAAAATATAATATCACCATGTTTATAAGCATCATTGGAACTGCTTTAACTTGATCAAGAACAATTTCTTTAATATAAATAGTTATTTCCCCTGCATAGCCTTTTAAATTATATTGATCTAAAAAGGTTCCAAGATTTTCTGGAATTAAAGATCCTGTTTCAATAAGCCCACTTATTTCACTAAAAACAGAATTTATTAAGAAATACAATGGGATTATAATTATTAACAGGGAAATAATTATTGTTACAAGGGCAGCCACTCTTTTATTCCATTTTAATTTTTTAACAAAAAACTTTTGTATTGGTCTAAATAAAAAGAATAAAATTAGTGCTCCAAAAAAAGCATTCATAAAAGGCCATAAAAGATAAACAAGTAAAAGTGCTAAACATACTAAAAAAATAATTGCTAATATTTTTTTTATTTTTTTCTCATCCATTTTCCACTCTTTTTTCTAAATATATTAAAAAAAGATAATATAAAAACTTAGTGGTTTGTTAATAGTTTTTATGATTTTTTCTGGTTGGGAAAGTTTTTTAAATATTGATAACCATCAATATGTTATGGAAAGGATTATTAATTTGCTTAATGCCATGAATGATCCAACTAGGCTTAAGATACTTGAATTTTTATTAAATGGTGAAAAGTGTGTTTGTGAGATTTTTCCTCATGTTAAAAGGACTCAATCAACAACATCTACTCAATTAGCTAAACTTACTAAAGCAGGAATTTTAAAATCAAGAAAAGATGGGAAAAAAGTATTTTATAGAATAATTGATTATAGGTTTTGTAAGGTTCTTCAAATATTAAGTTATGCTAAAAATAAAGTTTACAGTGAAAACTGTTGTAAATGTCAGTGAAAGGAGGTATGAAAATGAAAAAAATATTGATATTAATTGTCACCGGAATACTGCTGATCAGTTTTGTTAGTTTTGTTTTAGCAGAAATGAATGGCTCTGCAAATAAATCTGGCAATCAAGATAATGTAAATACTGGAACTCAAAACAAAGCAAATGATACAGAACTCCAGAACACAATCAAAGAGACCAACCAAGTCAGAAGTGGAAACTATGTTAATAGTGATGGGAAGCAGATGCAAATACAAACTCAAGTAAATAATGAAATAAAACTTAAAGTTGGGAATGCTGAAGCAAAAACAAAAATGAACATGACCCAACAGCAAGTTCAGAACAAGACAAAACTAATGGTTAAGCTTTCTAATGGAAGAAATGCAGAAATCAAGGTTATGCCTGACACTGCAAGTGAGAAAGCCTTAGAAAGACTTAGATTAAAAGTATGTTCTAGTGAAAATAACTGTTCTATTGAACTAAAAGAAGTTGGCAAAAGAGAAGAAGTAAAAGCTGCTTATGAAGTAAAAATCAAAAAGCAATCAAAGTTCTTAGGATTAATAAAAACAAAAATGCAGGTTCAAGCACAAGTAAGTGCAGAAACAGGAGAAGTTATTAGGGCAAAAAAGCCTTGGTGGGCTTTTTTAGCAACTGAACCTGAAGAATAATTTTTTTATTTTTTTATTTTATTTTTTAAATTTAATTGAGATTAGATGTTTCTGTGGGAACTCGGAGAGTTTATAAAACCAAAAGGTTTATAAACTACTCAGTAGTAACAAAGCTATAAATAAATAGATTACTTATAATTTAAAATGCCAGACAGACCTGGAGACATTGCAATTGAAGAAAGAGTTAATTCTGGACAGTGTGAACTTAGTCATTTTATGCCTGCTAATACAATTAGTGACATGGTTACAGGCATAAACAAATCTGGTATGAAAAGATGGATTTGGAAAGATGAAAGATTAAGAAATCAGCATGCATCAACTAGAAGAGACCTTTCATATGCTCAGCCTGTAATTCTTCCTGATTATGTTATATCAAACCCTATAAAGATTGGTGATAGAATATGGAATTATAAAACAGATTCAGAGCTAGTGTCTTTAAGAAGGATTTTTATTGAAAAAGACCAGGCAATTCAATTAGATATTCCAACTACACTTTCTTATTTAAGTGCTACTGAAGGAACTGGCAGATATGAACAAACCATTTCACAATTACAAGAAGAAGTGGCAGATTTAAATAACCAAGTAATAATGCAATTAATGCATAACAGGGTTTTAGATGGACAACCTATGCTTCCTTTTTGCCCTAAAAAGCTTAGGGAATCTGCTTAAGCATATTAAAAATGGGTTCTAGAAAAAAATTTGAAGAATTTGAAATAGCAGAATACAGGCCAGAAGACGAGCCTTACTACTTAGACATAAACGGAGAAACAGAAGATTTTCTAGCTGCTTATAATCAAAAAATCCCAATAACATTAAAAGGGCCTACTGGTTGTGGAAAAAGCAGATTTGTTGAAAAAATGACTTATGATATAAATAATGGGAGAATTAGTAACAAACAGAATCCAATTCCTCTTGTTACTGTTCCTTGTCATGAAGATTTAGATGCAATTAATTTAAAAGGAAGATACTTAACAAGCGGGAAATTTGAAGAAGGTCCTGCCTTAATAGCTGCTCAAAGAGGGGGTATCTTATATTTAGATGAAGTAGTTGAAGCTAGAAATGATTCAATTGTTATTATTCATCCTTTATCAGACCATAGAAGAATTTTAATTGTTGAAGATTTAGGAAAAGTTTTTGAGGTTCCTGATAGTTTTGCATTAGTTATATCCTATAATCCAGGTTATCAAAGAAAAACTAAAGACTTAAAACAAAGTACAAAACAGCGTTTTGCTGCACTAAATTTTGACTATCCTCCAGAAGCATTAGAAACAAAGATTGTTATGCATGAATCAAGAGCTGATGAAAAAATAGCTACAGGATTAGTGAAAATTGGAAGGAAGATTAGAAATCTTAAGGGAAAAGGGCTTGATGAAGGAGCAAGTACGAGGCTTTTAATTAATGCAGCTAAATTAATTAAAGAAGGGAGGCCTCCAATGAGGGCTTGTGAAATTGCAATCTTAAATCCAATCACAGATGATTTAGATGTTTACAAAGACATAAGACAGGGGTTAGGAGATATTATCCAAAATTATTTTCCTAAATAATAAAATGCTCTTAAAATCTCTTAACAATGAAAAATTCAAAAAAATTAGAAAGCTTGATATCAAATGCTGGAATAGTTTCTACAGATAAAGATAAAGTATTTTCTACTTTTACAAGTTATGACACATATGTTGAAAGAGGGGTTAATCTTGAAAAAGTTAATTTTTTCAAAAGTTATCTTTCTTGTTATAAACATTTATGTAAAACAAAAAATCATGAAGGAAGGGAATTATTAGTAAATGGAGTTCATAAAATTAGTGAATTATCATCTCATAAAAGTAATATTGGGGCTGGTTTAAATCTTCTTGCTAGATTTTTAGAAATTGCTCCAAAAAAAGTTAAAAAATATGAAGAAATTAGTTGGTTTCCTTTACCTATAAAAACAGTGGATTTATGGATAAAAAGTTTAGATCATTTAGAGGATCCAAAGCGAACTGCTTTTTCAAAAAGTTTAGGATTAACAAGATATTTAAGGATATCTAATGCTTGTTTAGCAGAAACTCATCCTTCTCAAGACCATGTATTAAAATTGATTGCTGAAAAAAAGACTCTCCATGGACTTGAAAACTTTTTCTTTAGTTTAGCTAGAAACCAAAATTTAGATGAAAAAACAACTAGAGCTTATTTTGAAAATTTAAAAAAAATAGATTTTGATTCAAGAACTAAGATAGAAGATACAAGGAAAAAAATTAGAATAGAAAAACGTCCGCAATTAGATTTTGAGATTTATCAATTATTGTCTTTAGATAACCACACAGAAGCTTCTAGAAGAGACTCTGCTCTTCTTCTTTATAAAATAGCACAATCTTCTACTAAAGACCCAACAAAAGATTTAGAAAACACAATAGGGATAGCAAGAGAAGTTGCTGAAAAAGATAGCACTCTTATGATGCAGGTTCTTAAAGGTGGTATTGCTATCTTTAAATTACAATCTCCTAAAAAAGGAATTGAAAAAGTTTATTTAATCCCTTCTTATCTTGAAGTTGTAAAATATATAGCTGGATTAAATATATCAAGTAATGAAAAACCTATTTACACTCGTTTTGCTTGTGAATTATTTAAAGATTATTATGACAGAACTAATGAATTTTCAAGAGTTGAAGATGTACAAGAAAAATGTTATAAGAGTATAGGAGATCTTGTTTCTTTAGATGTGCCTTCAAGATCAACAGCCGTAGTTTTATTGCAAAGTTCTATGAGAAATTTAAAGAGAGGAGATAGATTAAACTTTGTAAATGATTCTTGCAGATTATATTTAGACAAATTAGTTGGAATTATTACTAAATCTATTCGTAAAGCTCCGAAGAGAGCCGGTCCTTTTATAACTAAAATACTAAATTATGAATACTTTCGGGAAACAAGATGAAAGAGAAAATAGAAGATATCAAAG
Organism: Candidatus Woesearchaeota archaeon; assembly: GCA_964593995.1. Taxonomy (GTDB): domain Archaea; phylum Nanobdellota; class Nanobdellia; order Pacearchaeales; family GW2011-AR1; genus ARS1285. Next base: position 3,987 of record CAZQKV010000006.1, on the reverse strand, counting down.
AAGAGCGAGAAGGCACACTAATTACAAAAACTTTAAGAATGTATAGCCCACATCTTCTTCCTTTAGTTCCAAGATTATTATGAAAGATTGGTGTAGAAGAATGGAATGCAGCATTAAGAATTATTTATAATAAACACAAAGCTTCTATGCCCCTTGCACGAGGAAGAGAGCCAGAATTATATTCATTCATAAATTCTTTTGCAAAATTTTTAGAAACTTCAGATAGAAATTTAATTGAATATAGTTTAGATGAAATGACTAAAATTAGAAAAAAAGCAAATATTAAAGGGGAATTTGCATACTTAGACCTTGAAGGAATTGTTTTAGATTCTGTTCAAAACAGGGTTTCTGAATTTTTAAGACCATTATTATCAGAGATGCATGACCTATTAGTAAGATTATATGAAAAAGAAGAAAAACAGAATTATTCTTCTAAATCTTTTTTTGACAAATTCGCAGGTGATATGAAAGAAATCCCAAAATTGCATAGGCCAAGAGTTTTAGATGGAGCAAAAAAATTATTAGAATCTAATCTTGATCCTGGAAGAACTACAAGGGCGGATTTGTTACTTAGTTATTCTAGGTTTTCAAAAGAAAATATAAATATATTAGGTGAGGGAATCGGAAGGCTTGTTAAAAAAGCTATGAATTCAAGCAACAACCAAAGTGAAATTGTAGCATTTTTTGAAGATAAACATAATTATTTTGCATCAGAAGTAGATGAGGCAGCAGGAGGTTTGCCACTTTCTAAAATACATGGCAGATTATTATCTTATGTACAAGCATTATCTGGAAGAGATATAAATATAGAATCATCTCAATCCTCTGAATTAAGTTGTTCTTTTAATGAAGATACTTTTTTCTTCCCCCAAGTTATTAATGCTAGTAAAAATAATAAAGAAAATTTTGAAATCTACAAAGCTCTTGCTTCTTATCAAACTGGAGCAATCATGTTCGGAACTTATAGTAACAATATTCAAGACTTTTTTAACTCTTTTAAAAATCCAGAGTTTGCAAAAAGTCTTTTTGAGGTTATGGAATTTGCACGTTTAGATTCAAAACTAAAAGAAGAATTTCCTGGGTTAAGAAAAGATCTTATAACATTTAAAAATAATTGTAAAGTAAAGATAGGGGATGGTAAAAAGAAATCTTTTGTCTTATCTGAAATAAGAAACTATATTTGCCAAGAAGATGAAAAAGATTTTTCTGCATTAGGAAACTTAGAGTCTGTTGTTTCTCCTGAAATCCAGATTTTAAGAAAAAAAGATTCTAAACCAGAAGAAACTATGGGCTCTGTAAAAAGAATTTATGAAAAATTAGATAAGATAGTTGATTTATCTAGAGAAGCACCCCTAGAGACGATTATTGATATGGAAGTTGAGCCTGTCTTTGCAGATGAGGGAGAAAAAGTAAAAGTTCCTTCTTATTTAATAGCAAGGCCTAGCAAAGAAATTATAGCAGGAAATAGATTTAGATATAATGAATGGGATTCTGAATCTAATAAATATAAAATAGGTTTTGTTCAAGTAGTCCAAACCCCTTATCCAGGGGTTTCTGAAAATGATTATGTTAGTAAGACAATACAAGAAGATCATATAACAATCAAAAAAATAAGAGATATTTTTGAAGTTTTAAGGCCAGAAGAGTTTGTAAAAATGAAAAAACAGCTTTCAGGAGAGCTTGATTATGATTTGTGGGTCAAAGCTGCTACTGAGATTGCTGCTGGAATAACTCCTTCAGAAAAATTATACACTAAAAAATTCAGAAACCAGAGGTCTGTTGCTTCAATGATTTTATCAGAAAATAGTGGGTCTCTAAGAAAATTTCTAGATCTTGAAAATCCTGGCTTAAAATTAATTGATATTATAAAAAAATCTAACATTTATTTTTCTGAAGCTCTTGATGCTATGGGGGATAATTTTGCATTAGCTACTTTTTCAGGAGAAACTGAAAAAAATGTGAATTTTTATTTAATAAAAGATTTTGATCATCCTTATGATTCTAATACTAAAAATGCAATTGGTTCTATGAAGCCTCTTCAACAAAACAGGGATGGCGCAGGATTAAGACATGCAACTCATCTTTTATCTCAGCAATCAGAAAAAACAAGATTTCTTTTTTATTTAATGGAAGGTCTTCCTCATGATTTTGGTTATGAAGGAGATTATGCAATACAAGATACAAAAAAAGCAATTATAGAATCAAAATATGCTGGTTGTATTCCTGTTGTTGTTGCATTTGGAAAAAATATTGGTGAGGGAATAAGATCTTTAGCAGATCATTGCATGTACAGGGAAATAGATAATGCTGAGTCTGTTCCAGAAGCTTTACCTAATATTTATAGAAGAATAGCTGTTTAAATGAAAAAATAAAGTCAACTAATTACGCAGACTTAATTATTTTTTCATAAAAGCCTTAACCAATCCAAAAAGTATGAAACCTACACCAAGCCCAACCAATGTTCCTACTGCAGGGTTCCCGTAAAAGATCCCAAGACCAATGCCTATCATTAAAGCACCAACAAAAACAAGACCCCCTACATTATCTGATTTTGATTTCCTCTTTTTTCTTTCCATAATAAATAATATAAAATAGATTATATAAATCTTATGACATGTGCTTAATAAACATGCTAGGATTTCTGATTTATAGTGGTTTAATATAACTCTATAGTAGTAACAAATAGAAAGATTTATAAAGAAAAAACACTTATAATATGCATGGAAAAGCCAAGATTAAGTTGGCAAGGAATTGGTGTTTCCTCTAATCCTAATCAAAAAGAGGAACCATTATCAGTTCATTTGTTAGCTTATTTACAAGAATCAGCAAAAACTGCTGATGAACATGTAATTATTGTAGCTGATGATATGCAAGTTTCTAACTATATTGCTTTAAATGGTTTAGATGAGATAAAAGCTAGAAAACTAGCTTTAAGAAAAGGAAGAAAAAAAGCAAAGAACCTAGAGAGGATATGCAAAGCTAATAAATTAAACAATGTAAAAATATTAAGGTTTAATAATGTTTGGGGACAAAAACAAGAAACTATATTTAATCAAATTAGAACAGCTTATCAAAATGATTTAGAGATAAAACAAGCAGTTGATTCTATTATACCAAAAAGATTAAAGCAAAGAGCAAAATCAGGAGATTTGGCGAATTATGCATTAAAAGAAATTGCATTAATACTTTCTGTTCCTGGGACAAAATTTGGTCATGAAAAAGAAAAAGCATATGATGTTGTTGCAAAAAATATTCATAGAAAATACAGGATTGGAAAATATCCATTATTTCAATATAGTGAATTAGGTTTAGAACTTGTTCCTGATAATGGATTAAAAATAGAACCTTATTCTTCATTGGTTTCTAATGGAAGAATCTTGCTTACAGATAGTAAAAGAAGATTTTTAGCAAAATTAAAATCTATGCCAAAAAAAGCGTATGGAAAAGTAAGAAAGCAATTTGAATCTGTCTTAGAAAAGGGAAATAATCATTTTGGAGAAAGACTTTATGATAAAGTTATCAAACCAACAAGATTTGCATTAAATAGGCCTAAAAGAATGGCACTTGCAACTGCGGCTGCTATTACAATAATTTCTGCATTATCAGGATCAGGATTATATGTTAATGCAGATGCAAAACAAATTAGGCAAAAACATATAAATGATATTCCTGGTTTTGTTTTTTCAGGAAATATAGAAAGATCAAGAAAAGCTGTTGATGATAAAATTCAAAAAGCTAACCAAGAAATTCAAGGCAAGTATTTTATAAAAGATTATTTTAAGTAAATATGCGCGGACCGGGAATCGAACCCGGGTCCCATCGTTGGCAACGATGTATACTAACCACTATACTACCCACGCATAATAAGGGTTTACACTTTCTTCCCTTATTAACCACCTCAAGCCTATTTAGACTTGATTTTAATAAAAGAAAAATATTTTTAAACATTATTATAAGCTAATTAAACGCAGGCAGATTTTCTTCAAT
>CAZQKV010000005.1:0-13320 GCA_964593995.1 Candidatus Woesearchaeota archaeon | reverse complement strand
ACAAATCTAATATAATTTATAAGATATTAAAAAATATTAAACTTAAGTTAGCAAAGCTTCCTAAGTTTATGAGTAAATAAGCTATTTTAGCTTATAACATAGGTCTATGGATAATATAATCAAAGAATAAATCAAATAGTTTTAAATGCTTTATCACTCCATAAATCATATAATTTAGGAGATACTTTTTTGCTTTTAAAATAAGCTTTTAATTTATTTGTATGTTCAACTGGAACTAATAATGAGCCCTTTCCTACTTTAATTGCATTAATTTCATGTATAAACCCTTTGTATGTTTTTTTGTTTTTCCCTTTTCCTATTTTAAATCCATATAATTTTCTAAATATAGAAATTCTTTTTTTATCTGGTTTAATATTTTCAAAAGAAAATAAAGTATATTGGTTTATTTTTTCTGCTTGGCTTTTATATTTCCCGTACAATAAAATTCCTGTATTAGTTATGGCGCGTTTTAAATCTTTCCACTCATTACTATCCAACTTTCCTATTATCATAGATATTTCATTAGACATTCCTTTTAATTGCCATTCTTTAAATTTTCTTGTTTTATAATAATTATCTAATATTTTTTTTATCTTAGTTTCATTTTTTGGGTGAGCATCAATAAATAAATCAATGTCTGAGTCATCATGGAAATCCTCTCTTGCTATTGAACCATATAATATAACTCTATCTATATTTTCTTGTTTGGATATTAAGTACGAAACAAAATCAAGTGCATAAGCAGTTAAGTTATTCTTTTCCATTTTTTAATATATTATTTATAATTTTTCTTAATTTATTAAAATTACCAATCATTTTTTCAATTCTTTTTTTAGGTTTTCTTTTTCCATAACAGACAATGTTTCTTTCTGATTCTATTTCCCTCAATTAATTCCAAAATTTCTTTTTTATTTGGGAAATCAGAAGGAAGTTTCTTTTCGATTAGTGCTTTATTCTTAAAAATCCTATGGTCAAGCTGATCTCCTGAAGTTTGGAGGAGATTTATTTTATGGAGACAAATAGCAATTAACTCAACTGAGCCTTGTGAAACATTATACCCTATATTTCTTTGATTTTCTTCGATTCCTTCTTCTATAAATAAATTTAGGTTTTTTAAATGTTCTTTATATGCTTTTTCATGATCCTCAACTTTCATTTTAAATTTATTTGAAATTATTTATTTTAAATTTATCTAAAGCTATTAATTTTAGTAATTACTATTAATCTCAAGATTATTACTTTTGTAATTGCATAATATTACAAATGTAATAAAGTATTTAAATCTTTTGTTTTGTTACAATTGTAATAAAAAGTTATTACTTTTGTAATAATTTTTACTGATAAATATTTTAAATCTTAAGAATTAACAATAGCTTAAAATTATATTCAGGAAAAGATTGATTAAAATCAAGATAATTTAAACTTCTCTAAATCTGTCAAGATTCCCTGAAAAAGGGCTGTTGCTGAGTTTTATTCCACCCCTGCTTATTGTATAAGGGTATATGTCAGTTGAATGCTCTGCTCCTCTCATTTTGTAAACTTCTAAAAATCTCTCTCTTTTCTTTTTTAACCTTAGAAAGTAAAGCAAGATTATAGCATCTGATTCAAATTCTAAAACTCTTGAAGAAGACCTTTTGTCAACCAAGGGGTCTCTTTCATAAGTTAATAATGAAGTGCAGTCCCATCCTCTTAAAAGCTTGAACAAAGCTAGTGAAGCTTCTCTTCTCTCAACATCATTGCTATACAGCATTATAAAAGCAGTTATGCTGTCAATTGCAACCCTGTTGATTTTCCCTCTTAATACCCTGCTTTCAATTTCTCCTCCTCCTTCTTCAAGCATTGTCTTAACTTTTTCAGGAGTATATGAAAGGAAAGAGAACTTTCCGCTTTGCTCCATTTTTTTCAAGTTCCATCCTAACCCCAGCATATTATCATAAAATTCCTCTTTTCTTTCTTCAAAAGTAATATAAAGGACTTTTTCTCCTTTTTTTACTCCTTCAATTAAAAACTGGATTGCAAAAATAGATTTTCCATTTCCACTTCCTCCAATCAATAGATTCGTTGAGCCAGTTTCTAATCCTCCTCCTGTTATCTTATCAAGATTTGCTATTCCTGTTGACATTTTCCCTTTTCTTGCTTTTAATGATTTTCCTAATTTTGCTTCTTTTGGCTCTTCTAACAGCTCTCCTGTAGCTTTTAATTCTTCTTCTGCCCTCTTTTTTTCTTCTTCTTCTCTTTTCTGCCTTTCTGCTTCTATTTTTTCTAATTGTTCTAATCTTTTCTTTAAATCTGTTAATTGTGCAGAACTAGGCGTTCCTATAATGGGTTTTAATTTTTCTTTTGCTGGTGGTCTTCCTGATTTTTTTTCTGATTTTTTTCCTGTTTTTGCTTTTCCTATTCTTTTGGGTGAAGATATAATATCTTTTCCTGCTTTTTCTGATTTTTCTTTTTGAGATTTTAATTTATCATAATAAGAAATCATTTTTCCTGCCTGAATCTGGTCAATGTTTTTCAATAATTCAACTACTTGGCTTCTTTCAAATCCTTTTGAAATAGCTTTTTTAACCCAGCTTACACCTTCAGAACTAAGTCCTTTTGGAACAATAGAAGGTTTTGAATTATGTGATTTAGGTGCTGAATTATGAGCCTTGGGTCTTGAATTATGCTTTTTAGGTTTTGATATCCTCTTTTGTTTTCTTGCTTTCTTTTTTACCATATTATTATAATAAAAAAATACTATAAAAGCCTTGCGTTAACTTGTTAACCCCCAAGTAATCCGCCCATTACCCCAGAAATTGCATATCTAACACCAAAGAAAATACCTATACTTAAACCCAGGATAACTGGAAAAAGTTTTAATCCTTCTCTTTCTTCTCCTTTATTAACTAACCCTATAACTAGAGAAGCTAAAATATCACTTGTGATTATAAAAATAATTGAATAATATTTTATAAAATTCAAAGATATGCTTAGTTTTGAAAAAGTAATCATTCCACTAGATTGGATGTCTCCAGCACCAAAACTTCCCACTAAATTATTCATTGTTTCAACTAAAATATTTGATAATGCAAATAATCCTGGAGCAAATACTGCCACTGCAAAAAATATGAAAATAACATACATTAAAACTTGTGAAGCTGCTTTTTTCTGAACAAATTCTCTTTGCCTCATATTTACTGCTGTTTGATCTAATAAAACCGCTAGGTCTCCTCCTGCCCTTATTCCAGAAAGTATTATTAAGATTGTTTTCTTGATTTTATCAGAATCAATTCTTTCTCCTAAATTTTTTAAAGCTCTCTCAATATTCATTCCTGTTGTTATGTCTTTTCCTGTCTGAGTTATTTCTTCATCTAATGGAGCAAACTCAGGGCGCGCACTAAGCATCATTGACCTATCAATAGTCATTCCTGCCCTTAAATTACTAGAAACTAATTGCAAGAAATCTGGAAAAACCATTTCCATCCTATGTATTCTTGAACTTCTTCTAAATCCGTCTGCAAAATAAAAATATAATATTAATAAGAAAATAGCTGAAACAAATCCTATGCTTGATATTATAGGGCTTCTATAAATTATAAATAAGACTGAGCTTACAATTAATGCTAAAATAAATGCATTTACTCTTCTTCTTTTTGCTCTTGCTTTTTGCTCATCTGTTAATCTTTTTCTTCTCATTTTAAGATAATAAACTTGGCCTCCTTGTTCTGATTATCCCTAAAAACATTATTTGAAACAATATAACAAAAACAAAAACACCAACAAATAATATAATTGTAAGATTTTTTGATAAACCTGCCATTGAAGCTAATATTGTTAAAAATGTAACAGATAGTGCAGGGATGATAACAGATAATAACATATAAAACATAATTAAAGGGTTAAGCTTGTTACCATAATGCTGTAATTGTATTAATTGTTCTTCATTTAATGTATTTATGCTGTCCCTCACAATTGCACCCATATCACTTCCTGCATTTAGTCCATTACTAATCTGCCACAAAATTCTTTTAAAAAATACAGAGGGGTTTTTCTTACCAATGTCAGCAAGAACAACTACATCAGCCTCTCCTGAACTTATTCTTTTTACTGCTTTTTTAAATTCTTCGCTTAAAGTTCCGTAATCTGCATAAGAGATATTAGTAAGAATATCAAACAATGGAACTCCTGAATTTAATTGAACTAAAATATCTTCTAGTGCATAAAGAAGATTTTTCTCTATATCTCTTTGTTTTTTTGAAATATAAACTTTAGGATACATTAGTTGAAAGAAAAGAGCACCTACAGAAAATGCAAGAGCTATTCCAGGGCCAAACAAATAAAAGCGAGGGTCATTTAATACTGCAAAAATAGAAGTAGCTATTACAAAAACAAGTACAAAACTAATAATAAAACTTCTTATACATATGCCAAGGTATTCTGCTCTAGTAACATCTACCCCACCGCTTTCTAAATCCTTTGTTAAACTCGCTTCCTTTTTATACCTTATTTTACTTGAAAAGAACTTAGATCTTCTCTTTAATTTATCTAAATCCGCAAAAGTAAAAGGGACTTTAAATTTCATTATCACCTCCCTAGAAGAGTGTTTATATTATTCTGTTTAATGTGTTTCATTAATAATTCTTTATCAGAATAATAAAGATTCATGACTTTTCCAAAATCTCCTAAAGCTCTTATGTTTTTTTCTAGAAGCCAATTTATAACTCTTCTTTTTTCATCAAGGTCTTTGTTTAAATCTGTTCTTGACATTCCAGTGTTTCTTCCTATTTCTTCAAATAATTGTGATGATTCAGAGTGTTTTATTATTTTATCTTGTTCAGGAACCCACCTATAAAGAATGTTTGCTTCTGCCCTGTCTTCAGAAACTACAAATTCTCCTATTTGATAAACTCTTCTTATTCCTCTTCTTCTGTCTCTAAACATAACAACATTAAGATTTACTGCACTTAACAAATTAGCAGGGACATCTAAAGGAGGATTGGTTAGTCTTGACAATGTTTCTGATACAGTATTTGCATGCAAAGTTGCATATACACTATGGCCAGTATGCATTGCTTCAAATAAGACCATTGCTTCTTCTTTTCTTCTCATTTCTCCTAATATTATTCTATCTGGCCTCATTCTCAATGAGTTGATTAATAAACTTAACATGCTTACTTCTCCTTTTCCTTCTGGATTAGGAGTTCTTGTAACTAAAGGAGTCCAATACAAGAATTCTGGCAACATTAATTCTCTTGTATCTTCTACACTTACTATTCTATGATTTGGGGGAATAAATGGCATGCATGCATTTAATAAAACTGTTTTTCCTGACGCTGTTCCTCCTGAAATAATTACATTCATTTCATATTCTAATGCAAGCCATAAAATAGCTGCAAGCTCTACATTACAAGTATTATTTTTTATTAAATCAATAATAGTATAAGGGTCTCTTGCAAATTTTCTGATTGTAATAGTATTACCTTTTGTACTTATTGGATATAAAATAGAATTAACTCTGTCTCCTGTCACTAAGTGAGCATCCAACAAAGGAGTTAAGACTGTTATCTGCCTTCCAACTCTTCTTGCAATAATATTTGAATAATTAATTATTTCATCTTCTCTTCCTACTCTTAAGTTAGTTGAGAGCCATCCATATTTTTTATGATAAGTTTTTATTGGTTCTTTTGCTGAGGGAATTACAATTTCCTCTAAAAAATTATCACTGACTAAAAATTCTATTTCACCTAATCCAAGCATGTCCTGCATCAATTTATTTACTAAAATGTTTTTAGTTTCATTAGTCACATGAGGTAGTTTTTGTTTAATAATTGACTCTGCTTCATCAATAAATCTTTTTCTCATTCCTTTTAATGCATTAGGATCAAGAATCTCTTTCATACCAATGCTTGTTGAGCTAACTAATTCATCTCTTACTTCTTTTAATAAAGCCTCTGTTGCTTCATTTACTCTTGGAACTTCTAAATGATAAATAGTAATGGGACCTCTTTTCTGAATTTCTACTCTGACTTTAGCAGCTTCTGCTTCTATAAGATAAGTTTCTAAAACATGCGGCTTAACAGCCTTGCTCGGCTTATGCGCTTTCTGGCCTGCTTTTGATTTTTTTGATTTCCTAGCAAAATGTTTTTTTATTGCCTTTGGCATCTTATCTGCTAATCTAGAAGGAAGCCTTTTATGTTTATGCTTCTTCCTGATATTCTCATTTTTAGATTTTTTTGCACTTTTAGATGCTTTCTTTTTTTTGCGTGGCATTATTTATTTTTACCTACCTCCTTTTAATTTATCATAATGAGCCAGTATTGCTTTTGCTTTTTCAGGATTTATTCCTTTTAATAAATTCATTGCTTCTGCTCTTTCTAATTTTTTATCAAAAGCTTCTTGTGCCCATGCTATGTCTCTTGGTGACAATTGCACTTGAGATTTTTGTTCAACAGATTGTTTAACAGGCTTAAGTGGTGCTGGCGGAGCTGGTGGTGCAGGAGGCTCAGAAGCTTGTTTAACTTTCTCAAGTTCCCTCATAGCTTCTTCTCTTTTAGCTTGCTCAGCTATTTTTGCTCTTTCAGCTTCTTGCTCTTGTATTTTAACCTGTCTTTCTTGCTCTTGCTTTTGTCTCCTGATTTCCCTTTCTTGAGTTTCTTTTTGTTGTTTAATCTGAGTATAATATCCTAATAATTCCTTTGCTTTTTGCTTATTCATTCCTTTAAGCAAGGCTTTTGCTTCTGCTTTTGTCAATCCTTTATTCACAGCTTCTTGTGCCCAAGCCATATCTTTTTTCTTTTGCTCTTCAGGACTTAGAAAAGGGGCTGGCTGTACAGGAGCAGGTTTTGCTTCGGGCTTCGCAGCTTGAGCAGGTTGTTTTTCTGCTTCAGGAGCTTTTTGTTCGGGTTTAATTTCTAATTTCTTTGTTGTCTCTTCTTCCCCTTCTTTAGGTTTTTCTGAAAGCTTAACAGAAGGTTCTCCAATAAATCCTGGATAAGAAATAATTGCAAGTTCTCCAATTTCTAATATACGGCACCATTCCATTGCAACATCATTACTAACTTTAAATGCTTTTGCAATAGTCGGAACTCTAATCTTCTTTTTCTCAAGTAATATCGAATATAAAGTATCTAAATCTGTTTTTGATCTTCCTGGATTTTTGATTATATTCATATTTGCAATTTCTTCTCTTTCTTTTATAGCTTTTCTAGTTTTAACAATAAAATAAATAAGAACTGCAAACAATGCAAGAAACTGAACTAATAAAAATATTTTTGAAGAAAGAGACATAGAATCATAAATATCTTTAGTATCGTCAAGTATTGATTGCCCTGTTATGCTTGGTTCAGATAAATTTGAAACATACAAAATAGAGATGTTTACAGCTACTAATGCTAAGATAACTAGCAGCCAAACTGAAAATACTTTTAACACCTCTTTTGCCATTTTAATCTATAATCTAATTATACATTGATTATTAATTTTATAAATGTATTGTTTTTTTAATTTATTAAACAATAAGTTTATTAATATAGTTTTCTTGTTTTGGATTAGGACATATAAGCGCCGATAAAAAAGAGGATGAAATTTAAAAGAAAAGCTCAGGTAGGTATGGAGTATCTTATTTTAATTGGATTTTTAACTCTAGTTTTAACAACTATTTTAGGGATTGGATTATATTATAGCACAACAGCAGAAGAAAGATTAAGAGCAACCCAAATACAAAATTATGGAATTAAAGTTGTTTCAAGTGCAGAATCTGTTTATTATTCAGGAGAGCCCTCAAAAGCAACAATAAACCCATATCTTCCTGAAGGTGTTACTGATATTAAAGTAGAATATGATGTTTTATTAGATGAGTATAGTTTATTCATTACTATCCAACTTCCTACAGGGGAAAATAAAATCAGTTTTAAAAGCCAGGTTCCTATTGCAGAAAGTGGTGGGAATCCATTATCTCATTCATCAGGAATAAAGACTATAGTGTTAAAAGCTCAGGGAGATCCAGATTATAATGTTTTACTAAGTGAGGGTTAGAATGAAAAATGCTAAAAAAAAATCCCCAAATAGGAAAGCTCAGGCAGCTGCAGAATTTGCAATAGTTTTTGGTGCAATTTTCTTTTTTCTTACAGCATTTTTTATTGCAATACAAGCTAGTAATTCTGATAAAATCTATCAAAGAAAAGATGTTGCTACAAAGGAGGTTGCACTAACTATTCAAAATGAAATAGCACTTGCTTCTGATTCTAGTGAAGGATATGCAAGAACATTTACACTTCCCCCTAATATAGACGGCAAAGCTTATGAAGCTAAACTACAGGAAGGATTAGTTTATGTTAAGACAAATGATAACAAGCATGCTATAGCTTTATCTATTTCAAATGTGAGTAATACCCCCCTACCATTAACTGTTGGTGGAAATGGAAATGAAATTAAAAAAATAAATAACCTAGTTAATATTACTCCACTAGGTCCTTAAAATGAAAAACAAATCAAAATTAATGAAAAACAAATCGCAATTATGGGGAATTGATTTAATGATAGCAGTTACATTATTTGTATTTGGGATAATGATATTTTATATTTATAATTTAAATGCTCCATCAGATGTAAGAGAAAATTTTGAATACATGTATTATGATGGTGATTTAATTATGAATAGTATTTTGTCTGAAGGTTATCCTACTGATTGGAATACACATACTGAAGATCTTGTTAAAATAGGAATATTAACTGATGGAAAGATAAATAATACAAAGTTGCAGGCCTTTAATGATCTTGTAGATACAGAGCCTAAATATAAAATTAGTAAAACAAATTTTAGTACAAAATATGATTATTATTTTTATTTGGATTCAACTATGGAATCTATAGGAGCAGGACATGATGGAATTGGAAAACCAGGAGTTGCTAGAGATCCTATTACAATCACTTCCCGAAACTTAATTAAAATAACAAGATTTACTATTTATGAGAATAAACCAATGACTGCATATCTTTATGTTTGGGAGTAAAGTTTTTAAAAAAAGTTTAATTAAAATATAAATAAAGATGAAAAAAGAGGTTGAAAAAAAGATAAGTAGAAAAAAAGCAGTTTTTTTTAGCATGGATGCTTTAATTGCATTAATGATAATTTTAATTGTAGTTGGATTAGCACTTCCTTTGATAAAAGATTCTAAAAGAGAATCTAAATTACAAGGAGATGTTTTAGAAGTGATTTCTACTTTAAAGATAGGAGAAATGAACCATCCTGATGTGGATATTCTAAGGAATAATGGAAACGTAACTGATGAAGATTATAACAAAACTGTATTAGATATGATAGGCAAATTTTATATTCAAGATAAGGGGAATGATATTCTTCTTGCAAATGCTGTTTTAGAAAGTATTGACCCAAAAGAAAATATTGGAATATGGATTGAAAACAAATTTCTTGCTTCTAAGCAAATGGTTCCTTATAACCAAGCAGATGCAAAAAATATTGAAGTTTCAACATATTTAGTTAGTGGCATTAGCGAAGAACTAGTTGGAAACGAATCTACTGGTTTTTCAGCATTAGCTTATTTATCTAGTGACAGGCAAACAAAATATTTTTACTTTGGGGGCTATATTGGGGATGGAAACATAAGCCTTAATATAAGCTACCCAGGGAATATTATTTCTGCTAAATCAGAACTTGCAATTAACCAAGATTTTGATGTTTATGTGAATGGGGTTTATCAAAGAACTTGCCCGCAATCTCTTTCAGAATTTCAACCAGCTAATTGCACTATACCTATTAGTAATTTTGCTTCAGGAAACAATTTAATTGGTTTTAATAGCACTACTGATGAAAACCTGCATATTGCAGGAGGTTATATTAGAATAGATTACAATACTTCCCAAGCATATAAAGAGCCAGAAAGGCATTATATTCCTGGAATTCAGGGATTTATTAATATTTATGACAGCTTTTATGTTCCAGGAGATTTAGGTGGTTTAACAACAAACATTCATTTTGACAATAACATCTCTACTTCTTTAACAATAGGGAATGTAACTATTTTTAACCAGTCAACTTCAGGACCTGTAACAATAACAAACACAAGCACACAAATTTCAGCTGCTTTTGCAGCACAAGGAGAAGATTGGAATGATTATGAAAGAAAAACAGTTCCTGTTAGGATTGGCATGGCTAATGCTTCTTATTTAACTCAAGAAGAAAGAATGGATGTTGATGTAATTGCAGTTACTGATAGGTCTGGCAGTATGGGTGATGATTGTAGTGGAACTTTGCCACAACCAAGTTGTAATGAAGTTTCATGCACCCCTATTGGAACAAGTCCAGGACAATGCAATGATGCTAATAGCTGCCCAATTTGTGATGCAAAAAACGCTAATAAAATTCTTATTGATATTATTCTAAATTATACTGAAAACAGAGTTGGTTTAACTGCTTATAGTACTAATGCTGATTTAAGTTATACTCATGTTCTTTCAAATAATAATGTTTCATTAAAAACAGAGGTAAGTAGTTGGAATGCTGATGGATATACTTGTATTTGTTGTGGGGTTAATAGGGGTAGGAGGCTTATTACTGAAAGTACTAGTAATCCTGAATGGACTTTTCCATGGGATCCTGATAAATACAGGTCTCTTGTTGTTATGAGTGATGGAGAAGCTAATCGTTGTTGTAATGGATTTAATGATGTTACAGGTTCTGGCTGCAGTAATGCTGATGCTGCACAAGATGCAATTGATTCTGCATGTGATGCGTGGTTAACTTGGGGTATAAAAACTTATACTGTTGGTTTTAGTACAGGAGGAAATCTTGATGAAAATACTTTAATAGCAATGGCTAATTGTGGTAATGGAACATATCATTATGCCAATGTGAGCACAATAGCAGAAATTTATGCAAACATCTCTGAAGAAATAATAAAAGCATCTTATAATAAGCAAACAATCACCTTTAGTGGGGATTATAATTCTACTTTGTTTCCTGATTCATATATTGAATTTGATTATTCTCCTGATAGTTATGCTGGATTGTTTTTAAATTTTGAAAAGAAATTTGATAATAACCTTACTGGAACATTTTCTCTTCCTACAAATTCAACAATAGTTGAGACAAGAGTTGTTTCATATTCTGGGCCCTTATGGACAGATAAGGTTACAATAAACACAAGCACCATCTATGATTTAAGTTTATATGGAAACAATTATATTGCATTAGGGGATCCTTATCCGATTAATATACCTAATTCAGAAGTTGCTTTAGATGGAGTTACAAATGAAGTTAATCTCACAGTAGGACTATCTCCAACTTGGTCAACTAATGGCTCTGAATATAATAAGATTATTTACACAATAATAAAAAATATTACCTCATCTTCTGGTGTAAAAACTTCTTCTGCAGGGTGTAATTGGACAGTTGAGTTTTATGACAGCACTATTGATAATATTCCTATTCCTTTTGATTATTCTGGAACAAATAATTGTGAATATTCTACTGCAGATATAAATTATAATAAAAATGATGCTCAACAAGTTTCTGCATATAGATTATTAGAATTGCTTGATTTTAATTTAGATAAAAAAGTAGATATAAAATTTTCTGAACACGATTTTATTATAAAATCTGCAGAAACTACAGGCCTTCCATTTAGTGTATCTTCTTTAGTTCAAATAAGAAAGTGGAGTTAAAATGAAAAGAAGAATGAACAAAAAAGCAATGATTTTTACAATGCTGACAATTGCCTTAATTTCGTTATTTATTGTTTCATTAACTGTTTATTCTTCTGTTAAAGACAGAACTCCTATTAATAAAAGGATGAAAACAATGAATGATTTTGTTTTTGCTTCTGAAAAAGATTTAGAAAGACAACTATATATTTCAGGTTATAGGGCTATTTATATGATACAAGACCATATATTGTCTAATGCAGAATATATAGATAATGTTAGTGCTAATTTTGAAGAACTTTTTTTTAATGGAAGTTTGGTTGGAGGTGCACCTATCCCTCAAATGGAAGAAGCTATTTTTAGTGAAGTTCTTTCTAATTTGCAAGATAATGCAGAAACCATTAATGCAAATATTAGTTTTGAAGACCCAAGCGTTATAATTAGTCAAGAAGATCCTTGGAATATCAGAGTTGATTTGATAGGAGATCTAATTATTAAAGACAACGCGGGTTTGGCTGAATGGGTTAGACCTTCAACAAATATTACTTCTTATGTTCCAGTAGATAAATTTTTTGACCCAATATTTAGAGTTGAGAACAGGAAGTTGGGCTCTCCTGAAGTTGTTAAAAAAGAAATTGTTAAAAGCCCTTATATTAATACTAGTTTTTCAGATAATGCAGGAGGCGTCACTAATTTAACAGATTATTTTCAAAATTCATATTATATCCAAAACAATGACGCTCCAAATTTCTTAATGAGATTAGGAGGGAATTTTAGTGCAGATCCAGAAGGAAATGGAATAGAGTGTTTTATTAATAGTTCTGATTTTGTTCCAACTGGGATAGACGCAGGAAGATCAAGAGTTGGTCATATATACTTTAATGGTGGCCCTGGAACTGCAACAACTTCTAATTTCAGAGGAATTGCTAATCTTAATATAGATAATGCCCGCGATGATCAGCCTGGACCTTACTGGTCTCCATAATCAGTTAATTTTATTAAGGCTTTTTTTATGATATGTTTATGTTATATTTAATAGGACTTGGGTTAAATAAACAGGGAATTTCTAAAGAAGGAATTTTTGCAATTGAGAAATGCGACAAAGTTTATTTAGAAAATTATACAATTGATTTTCCCTATGATGTTGACAAACTAGGATTAGATGAAACTACAATTAAACTTGCAAGAGGGGATGTTGAATCTAATAGATTAATAAAAGAAGCAAAAGATGAAAATATTGCATTGCTAGTTTATGGGAGCCCTTTGTTTGCAACAACCCACATGACATTGATATTAGAAGCTAAAAAAGCAGGTGTAAAAACAAGAGTTATTTATTCTGCATCAATATTTGATGCAATTGCTGAAACTGGCTTGCAATTATATAAGTTTGGGAAAATAAGCAGCATGCCTACTTGGACTAAAGATTATAAACCAGACTCATTTTTAGATTTTGCCAAGCAAAACCAGTTGATTAAGGCTCATAGTTTAATATTAATTGATATAGGTCTTTCATTAGAAAATGCTTTAAAGCAATTAGGGGAAGCAGTTAAAAAAAAGAAGATTAAATTAAATAAGATACTTATTTGCAGCAAGATGGGAACAAAAAAAGCAAGTATTTTTTATGGAGAAATTTCAAAACTTAAAAAATTAAAAATAAAATTCCCTTTTTGTCTTATAATT
>CAZQKV010000004.1:0-14634 GCA_964593995.1 Candidatus Woesearchaeota archaeon | reverse complement strand
GCAGTGATAATGGTTACGAATCTCATAATTCAAGAAAAGATACTTTTGCAAGGGTTGTTGCAACTTATAATGATTCATCAATCACAGATTGTGTTGAAATTCAAAAAGTAGAGGTTTGTTATGAATGGAGGAATGCAGATACAACTTTCCACACCTGCACTATTGATTTTGATTCTCAGGGAGGGGTTAGTTGGACAAATGCAGTTACTGGCTGTCCTGGGACTTCAGATACTCCTGGTTGTTATGATGCTACAAATGCTGTAGGCGAATCTTGGAGTTGTAGTAATTTTTTCGGAACAAGTGGGACAAGAGGGCAAATAAGGTCTACTGCTATTACTAATGCTAAAAATGCTAGAACTTTTTATTGGGATAGATTATTTTATAATGTTACTTATGCAGGTGCGGGGGGGTTGGATGTAACTTTGAATTCTCCGTCAACTGTTAGTGTTAATAATTACACAATCTATGAAAATATCACAGTAAATGCAACAATCGTCTGTACAGGAGATCAAGGAGATACTTGTGGGGAGGTTACTGGAATGGTTAGGTATAATAATTCTGGATCAACACCTGATACGCAAATAAGTCAAACTTATGGCGCTTTACCTTTTTACACTACTGCAAATCAGAGTTGTGGAAGGTTAAATGTTAGTACTGGAGAAGATACTTGTACTTTAGTCTGGTATGTTAATGCTACAGAGCTTGGACAATGGGAAATAGATGTTTATTTTGAATCTGAATTTAGTTTGGTTGGGAATGATAATACTGATGATGCAACAGTTAATGTAGAGGGCCCCGCAAATTTAAATATTAGTTTAACTTCTCCGATCTCTCCTTTAGAAATTAATGAATCTGAAAATTTTCAATTAAATTGTACTGCAAGTTGTACTGGACAAACTTGTAGTAATGTTAATGTAGAATTAATTTATTGTAATGATTCTTCAACTTGTACTCCTGATATAATCTTAAATACGTCTTCTTATGGTATAAGTAGTAATTTTGATAGTGTTAATTTAGGAGATGTTTTTGTTGGGGTTAATGAAAATGCAAGTTTTTTAATTATGGGAAATTTAACAGGAGATTATGTTATACAATGTAACGTTACTTCTAGTAATGATGGAAATCTTACAAGTAGTGAGAATGTGACCTTGCATGTAAATGATTTTCCAAATGCAAGTTTTGATTATCCTCTTCCAAATGATTGGCTATCTGGAATAGAGACTTTAGATGGAACTGCTTCCTTAGATAGTGATGGAGGTATAGTGAATTATAGATTTGAAATTGATGATAATCCTACTTTTGTAAGTCCTTCTGTAATCTGTGATAGTGCAAGTGATATGTGTGGTTTAAATACTGTAACACAGACAGAGTGTGCACAAGAAACCAGTACTTGTTATTTAAATTTAACAGTAAGAGATGATGATGGTGTTGAAAATTATACTGTAATCCATATTGGAATTGATAATAATGGAAGTTTTTCTGATTTAGATCAGCCTGAAAATAATAGTTATATAACAATAGAAAGTCAGATAGTAAATGCTAGTGCAAGTGATTTAGGAAGCGGTGTTGATTGTGTTGAATTTAGCTTTTATAATGGGACATGGAATATTATTGGTGTTAATTGCACGTCTCCTTATCAATATAACTGGGATTTGTCAGAGATTCCAGATCAGACAGGCTTAGAAGCAAGAGCAAGAGCAAATGATTCAGAAGGCAATTGGGGGAATTATAGTGTTAATGGAAATATTACTCATGATACAACAGTTCCTAGTGTTGTTTCTGATGCTCCTGTAGATAGTGAGATAATTAATATAACTCCTTATTTATTAAATACAAGTTCTTCAACAGATTCAACTTCTGGAATTGAGAATGCAACTTGGTATTATTTTAATACAACAATCAGTGCTTGGGATTATATAGGAAATGATACAATTTCTGGTGATGGTTTAACTTATAATTGGAATATTAATATTCCTGATGGGGCATATAATTTGAGTGTTAATCTTAGTGATAGGGCTGGATTAAGAAATTCTACAATTGTTTATAATATTATTATTGATAATGTGAATAATAATCCTGTTTGTTCTATTGTTTATCCAAATGGCGCAGAGCAGGTAAATAATAACATTATAGTAAATGCAAGCGCGTCTGATCCAGACCCTTCTGATTATATTGTAAATGTTAGTTTTGAATATTCTACAAACAATGGAACAAGTTGGAATTTAATTAATACAAATACTACAAGTAATTTAACAAGTTATATTCTTAATTGGGATACAACTTCTGATGTTGATGGTATAAATTATTCAATAAGGTGCAATGCAACAGATACTAGAAATGGGAAATTTTCAGATGTTTCTAATAATAATTTTAGTGTTGATAATACTAACCCCTCGGTAAGTTCTTGGAATATAAATGATACAGGAATTTTAATTAATGAGTACACTTGTTTAAATGTAAGTGTTACTGATAATATTGTTGGAGTGGACCGAGTAATTGCAGAAATTGATGCTCCTCAAGGCTCTAATGTAAATGTTAGTTTATTAAATAATGGGGCTGGATGTGATGCAAGTTCTGGAGATAATATTTATTCAGTTGAATATAAGTCTGTTTATGATGGAAATTATAATTGGACAAAAATTTATGCTAATGATAGTCTTAATAATTTGAATTTAAGTGCTATTGGTTTAAATTGGATAGTTACTTCTGATTCTTATTTAATTTCAGAAATTTCATATCCTGTTGCTGATATTGAAGTAAATGAGTCTGGTGTTTATAATAATTTTACAATACAGTGCAATATTACCTGTAATGATTCTGGAGGAAGTTGTGGACAAGTTGTTGCTTATGCAAGATATAATCCTAGTGATTGGATAGACATTACAACATCAACAACTGATTTAGTTAATGATGAAAATAATTATTCTTGTGGTGACTTAAATCCAGGGAATTCGTGCATTCATACATTTAATATAAGTGCAGGACTAGATACAGGAGGCAATGATTGGCCTTTAGGATGTTATGGAGGTAGCAGCAATGCTGCTGCAGATTCTTCAGATGCAGTTATTAATTTACATGTAAATGATTTTCCAAATGCTAGTTTTTCTTATCCTTCTTTAGGGGAATGGTTGTCAGGAGGAGAAACCCTCGACGGAAGCTTGTCAACAGATAGTGATGGAAGTGTTATAAATTATAGATTTGAAATTGATAATAATTCTGATTTTGCAAGCCCTAGTTTGATTTGTGATAGTGCAAGTGTAACTTGTAGTCTGAACACAATTACGCAGACAGAGTGTGCACAAGAAACTAGTATTTGTTATTTAAATTTAACTGTGATGGATGATGATGGGACATTAAATTATACTGTAATCCAGATTGGAATTGATAATAATGGTAGTTTTGTTGATTTAGATCAGCCTGAAAATAATAGCCACATTATAATAGAAAGTCAGATAGTAAATGTTAGTGCAAGTGATTTAGGAAGTGGGGTTGATTGTGTTCTTTTTGAGTATAATGATGGGAGTTGGAAACCTTTGGATATAGATTGCAGTTTTCCTTATCAATATAATTGGGATTTAACAAGTATTGCAGACCAGATCTTACAAGTTAGAGCAATATCAAATGATTTAGAAGGTAATTGGGGTAGTCATAGTGTTAATGAAAATATTACTCATGATATTGCTAAACCTTATATTGATTTGTATTATCCAGAAGTTAATGATTTTATTAATTTAATTAGTGTTACTTTTAATTTTACTTCAACAGATAATCTTGCTAATGGATTATATTGTGAATTAATTTTAGATGGGCAGATTAATAAAACAAATTCTTCTGTTATTAATGCAAGTGTCACTGAATTTAGTGTTTCTGGATTAAGTAATGGTTTGCATAATTATTTTATTAATTGTAGCGATTATGTTGGAAATGAAAATTCAAGTGAATTAAGGAATTTTACTATTGATACAATTGACCCAATTGTTTATTTAGAATCTCCTGAAGATGATTATTGGAGTGATTCTAATTTTCTTGAATTTAATTACACACCTATAGATAATAATCTACAAAGTTGTGAGTTATGGGGCAATTGGAATTCTGGGTGGCATTTAAATGATAGCCAGATAAGTATTAACGGAAGCATAAATAGTTTTAATGAAACGATTGCTGAGGGTAATTATTTATGGAATATAAAATGTAATGATTCTACTGGAAATTCTGCTTTTAATTTAACAAATTACACATTCAGCATAGATACAGTTTTTCCTAGTATTTATTATAATTCTAATACAGATCAGAATGGAACTTTAAAAAGAGAGAATTATATTTTTATTAATGTGAGTGCTAGTGACGAGCATAATGACAGTGTTTGGTTTGAATGGACAAATTCTTCTGGAAGTTTTAATGAAAGTTTTACTGATGTTGATAATATTACTTATTGGGAAAATAAAACAAATTTAATAGAAGGGCAGCATAGTTTTCGGGCTTATGTTAATGATTCTGCAGGAAATTTAAATTATACTGATTTGTGGGTGGTGGATATTGATTTAACTGCACCAAATTATACAAATCAGAATCAGACAATAAGTAGTTATACAAATATTTATCATAGGGGGCAAATTATCAATCTTTCTGCTAATTGGAGGGATAATTATAATTTAAGCAAGGCTTGGTTATCAACAAACGAGACCGGCAGTTGGGAAAATAAAACTAGTTATAATTCTCCTTTTGTTTTTACTGGATTAAATAATCTAAGCTGGTTTAATTGGAGTAATTCTTCTGTTCAATTAGGAAATTATGTTTATTGGAAAATTTACTCAAATGATAGTGTGGGTAATTTAAACGTGACAAGTGAGATGAATTTTCAAGCTTGGGCATGGGCTGAGATTTCCGGAGGTTATTTAAATCCCTCTGGAATTGAGGAAGGTGAAAGAACAACTATGTTTTGCAGTGTTAGAGACAATGTTACTTTAGGAAATTTAGCAGGATATAGTGTCAATTTTTATAATAACTCAGATTATTTAGGAACAAATACTACAGACAGTGGCGGGAAAGCTAGTTTTAGTTTTAATGAGAGCACACCTGGAAGCCACACAATAACTTGTAATATTAGTGATGATGCCACAAAATATTATAACGCCTCTTCTAATAATCAAGGTTTAGATACATTGGGTGTAGGATATCAATTAACTATTTATGATTATACAAATACTGATGATAATAAGGCTTATGAAAGTGTAAGTGTAAATCTTTTAACTGATTTTACTTTAATAGATGACCCGTATGACCCTAATTTATTATATAATGATACTACATATCAGACTTTTAGAACAAGCACTGCAACAGAGCAGGGACAGTATGCTATGACAAGATTTGAATTTTTGATTAATGAAAACCCGAATGGAATAACAAATTTAACAATTACTTGGATTGGTTATGGAACTACTGGACAGAATAATCCTGGTTATAATTTATCTATTTATAATGTGATTTTAGGTGGCTGGCAAAATATTGCGCTTTATAATACTGATGCAAATGAGCAAAGTGAAATTCTTAGTTTTGATTTAGATATTGATGATTTTATTAATTCAACAGGGCATATGAAGATTCTATCAAGGACTTATTATCCTGCGCCAATAGGGGGGGGCGGAACAAGCACCAGATGGGCAGAAATTAATAATGATTTTATTCAATTAGAAGTTTATTCAGATATTATTCCTCCAGATGTTTCTTTAGAAGCTCCTATAGATTATTTTAATTCAAGTTTAATAAATATGAGTTTTGATTGTTATGTTAATGATAATTTTCAAGTTGCTAATGTAACTTTGTATGGGAATTGGACAACTGGTTGGCATAGTAATGAGACAGATAATAGTGGTTTAAGAGATGTAAATTATACTTTTTCTAAAAATATAACAGAAGGAACTTATATTTGGAATTGTTATGCTTGTGATACTGTTAGTAATTGTGAATGGGGTTCTAATAATAGGACCTTTACAGTTGATTTAACTGCTCCAGCAGTTAATCTTATTTATCCTACAGATAACTGGAATTTTTCAAGTTATTCAATTCCTGAATTTAATTTTAGTGTAACTGATGTTAATGCTATTGAGAAGTGTGAATTATGGGGTAATTGGAGTGTAGGCTGGCATTTAAATCAAACCATTAGTGATCCTAGTAAGGGGGTTAATGTTAATTTTACTGGAATTGTTGTTGCTGGAGATGCGTTCTACAGATGGAATGTTAATTGCACTGATTATGCAGGAAATTCTGCTTTTAATTTAAGTAATTATAGTTTTTCAGCTTTTTTACCTCCAGATGTTCCTGGTGGAGAAACTTTTAATATAACTCAAACTTCTAATGATGGAGCGGGAAATATAACTTTATATTGGAATTCAAGCAATCATAGTTATAAATACAAAGTGTATTATACTAATGATTTAAAACAAAGTTTTAATTTGCTTGCAATAACTTCAGACCTTAATTATACAGACACGCAAGCAAGCCAGGATAAAAGAAGATTTTACAAAGTTGCTGCGTGGAACCCAATCGGGGAAAACTTGTCAGATGAAATTTTTGGAAAAACAATTTATTATTTGAAAAGGGTTGCAGGCGGAAATACTAGAAATTGGATGGGCCTTTATTTAAATTCAAGTTATTTAACAAGTGCTAGTGAGGGTTTATCTGAAGTAAGAAATATTACTTCTTTTAATATGTGGAATGAAAGTTTGCAAAAAAGAGTTACTTGTAATACTTTTTCATGTCCTTCAACATTTGAGTGTACAGACACTGCATGCAACTTTAGTTTTAATCTTAGTGAAGGAAGAGGGTATGAAATTAATATAAATTCTTCTGCCCCTTTGGCAGTTAATTGGAGTTATATTGGAATGGTTAAGAGTCCTGCAACAATTAATTTAGTAAAAAATGCAACTGATTTTGGAATTAATTGGATTGCAATGTATGGAAATACAACACTGATTAGTGCGCAGGATATATTAGATAGTATAGCTAATTCTGATGCAACTACTGATTGGGATGCAGATTCGCAAGATTCTTTAGGTTATCTAAAAGCTCCCATTCCCTCAGTTCCTTATCTTGGAACTAATTTTAGTATAGAAATTGAAAAGGGGTATGAAGTTTCTGTTACTGCAGACCAAGCATGGAATCAGATTTAAAATGGTGAAAATGAAAAGATTTAAAATAAAAAAAGAAGGTAGTAAATTTGGGAAAAAGATAGTATTAAGTTCAGTGTTTTTATTATTTGTAGTTATATTAACAAGATTAGTTTTAGCTAATTTTGTTTGTGGGCAAGTTGAAAATTCTGAAGATAATATGTCTGCTGCATGGTATAATATAAGGATTTTTTATGAAAACAACCCTGAAGAATATACTACTTGTGATGTGAGTCCCGCAGAAAATAAATATTGTTGTGATTGCGAAGCTATTCCAGGAAAATCTTGTAAAATAGGAAATTTAGTTTTTGCAGAAATTTTTGATTTAGAAAATGGTTATGTTGCAGAGCCTGTTTCAATTTCTATAACCGGGGAAGGATATGATATATTTCCTAAAATGAAATTGGAAAAAGTAATAAAAATAAATAGTCCTAGTAAGAAATTGATTTTTTCAGATATTGGCGGGTTTTTATTAAATGCAAGTTTTAAACAACCTTATAATTTTGTTGAGCTTGAAAATAAAAATGAAAAAATTGTTTTATGTAACAACTGCAGTCAGATTAATCAGGATATTGAAACAGAATTTGGTATGAATAGTTTCAAATTATTTGCAAGTTTTGAAGATAAGATTTTTTCTGAGGGTTTTGAAATTGCAATATTAAATGATTTTAATTTCCAAAGAAAAATTGAGTGTGAAAAATGCAAAAATAATCGAGTCAAGAGAAACCAGGTTGTTGGAATGGATTTAATTCTTGATTTGTCACATTATGTTGAGGGTTTAAAATTAAAAGAATATATTCCAGTTGATTGGGAAATAATAAATACTAATGGGGGGGAAGTTAGAATTTATAGTGAAACTCATAATATGATTGTTTGGAATGTTTCTGGAAAAGAAATTATTAAAAATTATGTTATTAGGGCTCCTGATGCTAAGATTATTGCTAAGGAATATAATTTTAAAACAGAGTTAGAGGAGGAAGTATTAAATGAAGAAAAAATAAAGGTTTACGGGTATTTTAATTTTATTGGAACAACAAAGAAAAGTGCAGAAAGTTATTTTGACGAGACTTCAAAAAATTATTTTAAGATTTTTCCATCTAAGCCGCTTGTTATAAGGCCTGAAGATCAGAGCATTATTAGATTAGCTGTTTTTCCTAGTCAATCTATTAAAAATGCTGAATTTGATTTAATGAGTATAGAGGATTTTAATGAAGAAATTGACAATAATGATTTGGAAATAATTGATTATTATATTTTTGATACTAATATAAATAAATATGTTGATAAAATTTTTATAGAATTCAAGGTAAATAAAACTTTGATTGAAAATTATGAAAATATAAGTTTGTATGTTTTAGATGAAGATGGTAATTGGGTTAAAGCAGATATTGAGGTTTATGGTGAAGATGAAAGTTATGTTTATTATAATGCTTGGATAAATTCAAATGAGATTTTAATTGTTGGTTTGAATAAAGAAGAAGGCATTTTAGAAAAGATTATGGATTTTTTTAATTAATTTATTCTGGTTGATTAGAAGGGATTTTTAATTATTGTATAGACATAAAAAATTTCAAAAGCAGATTCTAGTTTTTGGTAAAATATTTTTCCATATTCTTTTGTTTTTCTAAATCTTAAACTAAATGGGACACTAAAATATTTGGTTACTCCATTGCTTCCTCTTTGAATTATTGTTGCAGGGATATTACAGAGTTTTGCTGAAAATAAATTAATATTCTTAATTGCGTTTTTTAATTCTAATACCTCTTTTTCTTCTAATTTTATTTTGTAGAGTATATTGTTGTTTAATAAAATTCTTGAACTTATAATCTCTCCCATTTTTCACTACTCTTTTACAGTACTGTTTCCTATTCATTATATTGGATAATATATTTAAAAGTTTATCCCTGAATTGTAATTTGATTAAAATTTTTATTTTAAGAGTTTATTTTTATAATAAAGTTTAAATAGAATATTAACTCTTAGGTTTTATGGGAAGAATACTTGGAACAAAAACAACGAAAGATGGAAGCGTTGTTTTTGAAATTGAGTTAGGTTATGAAGAATCTTTGCAGCTTCGCGGGCATATAAAAAATATTCATGTTTTTTCTGAGGATGTTGCTGATATTAAAACAAATTTATCACAAAGGGGGAAAAATGAGGCAACAAAATATTTTTTAATTCCAAGGGAACTTAGAAGTAATTTAAAATTTAATGAAAAAGTTAAATGCCAGAAAATCGAGGCTGATTCAAAAATAATTTTTGTTTATGTTGTTGATAAAATTAATATTTAAAATGGAAAGAGAAAGTATTGGGATTGGGAAAATTGATGAAATGGTTCAAGAAGGTTTGCCTAAAGGAAGCATTGTTGGGCTGTCTGGGCCTCCCGGGGCTGGAAAATCTATTTTTAGTTTGCATTTTTTATTAGAGGGAGCTAGGAAAGGGCAAAAATGTGTTTATATTAATTTAGAAGAGCCTGAGGAGAATATAAATAATTTGATTAAGGAATTTGATTTTGCTGAGGAATTTTTTAAGTTTATTAAGGAAGAAAAAATAGTTATTAGATGTTTTACTTATCCAGAATATGAAAAAATTTATTCTGATCTGTTTCAGAAAATTAGGGAGGATGATAACATCCATAGGTTGGTGATTGATAGCTTTAATTGCTTTTTTACATCAACTTTTAATCCCGAAGCTTTGAGTTTAAATAATGCAGTTAATATTCGAAGAATGATTAATCAGGCTTTTTCAATGCTTAGAAAAAAAGGATTGACAAGTTTATTGATTTTAGAAATGCAATTAGATAAACAAAACTGGTTTGATTCTAATATCCCTTATTTGGTTGATGGTATAATTAATCTTGATTTTTTAGAATTGGGGATAATTGAGAGAAGAATTTTTATCCCTAAAATGAGGTGGACAAGCCAGTGTAAGGAGAGTAAGAGTTATGAAATAAGTAAGAAGGGAATTGTTGTTTTGGATGAAGGGGATTAATAAATTAATTCTTGCTTTCTAAATAAAATGAATATCAAAAGCTATATTTTAAATAAATTAATTTTTCCTAAAGCGGTAACTATTAGTCAGCCGGGATTAATATTAACAAAGGTTATAAGAAAAGAGAATTCTTCTTTGTTGATTGGCAGGCTAGCTTATATTTTTGAAGATATTTTAGTAGAATTGCAAAAGGAAACCTTAAAAAAAATAGGGGAGAAGAAGACAGATGAAATTTGGTATAAAATAGGAAAGGATTTAGTTATTAGTTATTTTTTAACATTAAATGCAAAAAAACCCCCCAAATTTTTTTTAGATTCTGTTCTTAAATATATCTTTCAGAGATTTTTTGCTACAGGGATTACTATTGGAAGTGAAATAAAGTTTGATAAAGATAGATTGTCGCTTTATTTAAAGGGGAAAAATAGTGTTTTACATAGGAAATCGAAACAAGGGGCTGTTTTAGGAGGAATTGTAAGCGGAACAATTTCCTTTTTATCTGGGCAAAATATTGCAGCAGAAACAAGAACTTATGAAAAAGATGAGGGGGTTTATTGTGAAATAAAATGCAATAAAAAAATCCTTAAAAAATATATTCCGGATTTTATTGAATTGAGGGATTGTGTTCAAAATTATAAATTTGATTTTGTAGATGCTGAAAGAAGGTTGAGATTATATGAAACTGATTTTAGTAGTATGAATAAGTTTTTAAGATTCAGAAAAGCAAAAATTAAGGATAATATTATTTATTTTTATGATCGGGCCTTAATGGCTGGAGAAATAAATATTGCAGACCACATAATGCGAA
Source organism: Candidatus Woesearchaeota archaeon (assembly GCA_964593995.1). GTDB lineage: Archaea > Nanobdellota > Nanobdellia > Pacearchaeales > GW2011-AR1 > ARS1285. Next base: position 3,672 of record CAZQKV010000004.1, on the reverse strand, counting down.
GTTATATTGAAGAAGGGCTAGGGGGTTTGATTGAGAAGATATTAATTGAATCTAGTGAAGAAATTTTAAAAGAGATTTTTGATAAAATAGGATTAAGTAAAAAAGACAAGTTAAAATTTATTCAGAATATGATGGCAGGTTTTGGATGGGGAATTCCTTTATATAAAAAACAAAAAAACAAAATTATTTTTAGTTTTGTTTATGGTGTTCAGGCAAAAACAAATAGTTTTTTGTTTTATGTCTTACAATTACAAGGTTTTTTAAATTGTATTTTTGAAAAGAAAGTTAAGCTGGTTGATGCAGAAGAAATTAAAGGGAAAACAACGATTTCAAGGGCAGTTTATAAAATTTAGATTGTTTTATCTCATTAGATATGGTTCTGAGGCCGTCTTTAATGAAGATGAAACTTGATAAAAGGCCAAGGGCAGTGATTTTTATAGATGGTTTGTTAAATATTAAGTAACCTAATGCAAGCAAAACAAAAATCATTCTTGCAATTTTTGTTGCCTGCGTTCCTTTTAAGTGTTTAATGTCTTTTAATAGAAAAAAAGAAGGAATAAAAATAATTGAAAAGAGAATTGGATTTTGAGGGTAGTTTTTTAAGATTATTGAGTTGGTTATTATCAAACCTAATCCGAGGATCGCTGAAGTCAATATTAAGTATTTTCCTGATTTGAATTTGGTCATTAAAGTTACATAACCTCTTTTTTTATCTTCTAAAAATCCTGACATATTTTTTGTATTTATAATAAGGATAAATGAAATGGCTAAGAACGCAGGATATTTTAGGTAAGGGATAATGGGTTTGTTTAATATCCAGAGTGTAGCAAGAAAAGGAATTATAATGTGAGTGAAGCTCATTGTTATTAAATCTGCTAAAAGAATTTTTCTTGAAAAATTATTATAGAAAAAAGTAAGTATGAGAACCAGGGGGATAAGGAAGATTATCTTATAATTGAAGTTTGTTATAATTAATGTGATTAAAACAATAGGAAAGATAAATATGGGAAGAATTTTTTTGTTTATTTTATAATCTTTGTCTTTTATTGCGTTTTGAAGACCCCCTATTGAATAGAAAAGAATACTTAAAAATGCAAGAATTAGAACTTGTTTGTTTAAGATGTTAAAAAAAGATGCTGCTATAAAAATAGATAATAACGCGTAGCTTGATCTTTGAATTCGTGTCGCTTTTATTAATTCAATGATATGGAAAAATCTAAACCTCTTTTTCATTATAAATAAAGTAATAAATTATATATTTGCTTAATGGAAAGATTTTATCCAGAAATTAAACTTTTTATCAAATTTACTTCATAAAAATTATATTTGATAATGATAATAATGCAATATGGAAAAAAAAGATGTGATAATTATTGGCAAGGGAATTGCTGGAAGCGGGCTAGCTTATAATTTAAAAGATCAGGATTTTAAGGGCAGTGTTTTGATTGTTGATTCTAAGGAAGAGCTCGAAAAAGATAGCTATAGAATAAGCTTTGAAAATATAATAAACAAATATAAGTTGCCTTATGATAAGGCTTACTCTGTTTTGAGATTCCATCTACCAAATGAAGATTTGATTGATATTAATGTAAATTCCTATTTATTTGATTATAATAAAACATGTAAAGGGCTGTTAAAAAAATCTGGATTTGGACTTAGGCAGGAGAAAGCATTGGAAGTTAAGAATAATTTTTTAAAGACTAGTGGAAATATTTATAGATTTAAATCTCTGATTGATTGTTCTGGGGGCCAGTTTTTTTTAAGAAAGCTATTTGGAATGGATTTGCCTATTAAATACTGGATTGGAAAATCAAAGATATTTAAAACAAATAAGAAAGAGGATAAGGAATTTCATTATTTTTTTAATGAGGATGGTTTTTTTGAAGATGTTTATCAGGTTAAAAATAAATTGATGTATGGATTTTGGAAATATGTTGGTATGGATAATTTTGATTTTAATGGCCCTCAAAATTCCATAGCTTTGGGTATGATCAGGGACAAAAAACAAATTCATGAATTTAATAACTTAGTTCCTTGTTCTCCTGTAATGCCTTTAGTGTATAAGAAATTTGCTTTTTTAGGGGATAGTTTTGGAAATGCAACGACAGCTTCTGCGGAGGGAATTAAACCTATATTAGATAGTTCTGAGATTTTGGCATCTGCAATTAAAAATAATGATTTAAATTTGTATGAAATGAATTGGAAAAAAAGATATTTGGATAAATATTTAAGGTTTTTAGCATTTAAGATGTTGAGATATCCGAGCAATGATTTTTGGTTAAAAATAAAAAATAAGTTTTTGCCTAGAAACCTGGCTATTTATTCTTATTTGAAGGATCATCCAGAGATTTTATGGAAAATTCTTAGGGGGGAAGATTTTAAGTCTGATAGGGAATTTAAGAAAATAGGGGGGAGGTTAAACAAAATCGCTTTGGCGGGGCTTTATTTAAAGCTGAAGTTGAGGTATTTCTAGGACAAAATCCCTAATTTTTTATCCTTAAATTTTGATTAATAATTTAATAAAATAAATTTTAATTTTTTTGGTGATGATTTATGAAATGTTTTTTTAAAAAAGAGGAGATTGAAACAGACAGACATTCAAAAATTTATGATATTACAGAAGAGATTATAAGAACTGTGAAAGAAAGTGGATTTTCTAATGGTTTGGTTCTTATCCAGCCACTTCACACAACTGTTGGAATCTATGTTAATGAAGGGGAGGAAAGGCTTTTAGAGGATTTTGTTTTACAGCTAGCAAAAAGAGTGCCCCATGGCCCTGGATTATATTTACATGATGATATTTCAGAAAGAAAAGATTGCCCTTCAGATGAGCCAATAAATGGGCATAGTCATATGAAAGCTAGTTTTTATTCAAATCCTTCTGTTAGTTTAGTTATTTGTGATGGAAGAGTGTGCTTGGGAAGGTATCAGAGGATTTTATTTGCAGAATTTGATGGGCCTTGTCCTAGAAAAAACAAGGATAAAAGAAATTATGTAATTTGTGTAATTGGGAAGTAGAATAATGTTAGAGGAATATTTGAAATTAAAAGCAGAATATGTAGATAAGAAATTAGAAGAATTTTTACCTAAGGTTGTTGATTCTAATTGGATAAGTTTAAATCTTAATCATGAAAATGATTGTGAGATTATAAATGAGATATTTAAACCAATTTGGGATTTGCTTGAGAGGGGTGGAAAAAGATGGAGACCTATTTTAATGATGCTGTGTTGTGATGTTGTTGGAGGGGGAGCGAAAGTCGAAGATTTGATTCCTGTTGTTGAGATGATTCATAATGGAACTTTGATGGTTGATGATGTTGAGGATAATTCTGATTCTAGGAGAGGAAAGCCGTGTACTCATAAAATTTTTGGAGTTGATATTGCAATTAACACAGGCAATTTAATGTATTATCTTCCATACCTTATTTTAAAAAAAGTTGATTTAGATAATAAAACAAAACTTGCTGTTTATGATTTAATTTATGAAGAAATGCTGAATATTTCTATTGGGCAGGGAATGGATATTTATTGGCATAATAATGGAAATAAAATTAATGAGGAATTGTATTTGAAAATGTGTGCCTTAAAAACTGGAACTCTTGCTAGAATGTCTTCTAAACTTGGGGCTTTATTGGGGAATGCAAGTAAGAAGCAAATAAAAGTTTTAGGAAA
>CAZQKV010000003.1:13801-15790 GCA_964593995.1 Candidatus Woesearchaeota archaeon | reverse complement strand
GCATTTTCAGAATTTAAAAGGGGAATTGAGGGGGGAATTAGGAACCCTGCATCTAGGTCCAGAATCAGGTATAACTTTGTCAGTCTATTTTTATAATGTTTCTCAAGATAATACTACTTTAAATATTAGTGTTGAATGGGTTTCTGGTAGTGGAGAAATTGATGCAATTTGGATTAATATTTCAAGAGCTACTGAAAATTATAATTGCCTTATTACAGCAGACTTGCCTTCTGAACTTGAAAAGAAAAATTATAGTTTAGATTATATTGAATGTTATGCTCCTGAAAATTTCACAGAGATTTTAGATGTAAATGCACTTCCGGCTGTGGATATTATTATTAGTAAAATCAAAGATTTAGAAAACATTACTTCAACTTCACACAACAATATTTCCTCTTTTTTTAATTTTTCTGAATATTTTAGTTGTAATTTTAATTTAACAGGAGATATTCTTTATTTAGATAATCAAAGAGATATTATAATAGAAGAAAAATCAATTAATGAAACAGGTGTTAAATTAATTTTTGACCCAGAAGAAAATTGGTTTGGAGAGCAAGGATTTATTTTTGCAATAGAGTGTTTTGAATCAGGTTATGGTTCTGAATTTACTAATGAATCTTTTTATATTAAGATTCCTGAACCTATTAATCAGCCGCCAGTATTTGATAATGAGGAATGTGGTGAAATTAGTTGGGAAGAAGATGAGATTTATATTTTGGATTTAGATGATTGTTTTGAAGATCCTGAGGATGATGATTTAGAATATGATTATGAAGAAGGGACTAATGATGATAAGATTAATATTGATGAATTAAGTGGAAATCGCCTTGAAATAACTCCTGATTCTGGGTGGTATGGTGAAGGAGAAATCTATGTTTATGCTAATGATACAGGGGGTTCCCAAATAGAAGAGAGTGGGACTGTTGAATTTACTGTAACTGAAGAAGGAAATGGAAATATAGGTCCTACTCCTCCCCCTTCTACTTGCGGAAATGATGTTTGTAATAGTAATGAGAATTGTTCAATTTGTGAAGCTGATTGTGGGGTTTGTAGCACTAGAGGAGATGTTTTTCAAATAATTTTTGCCCGCCCTTCTGGAGATGAATATACAATATTTTTAGGAGGAAATTATACATTTTCTATAGGAAATGAGGATCATGAAGAAGTTAAATGGTATTTAGATGATGTTCTAAAAGAAGAAGATTCTACTTCTTACTTAGTAAAAGATTTGGAACTTGGTAATTACACATTAAAAGTTGAAATAAAAAAGGAAACTCAAACAGATTCAAAAACTTGGAAAGTAATTATTTTAGATGATGAAAAAGGAATAGCAAGGGGGTTTTCATTAGAAGAAATTATTCTTTATTCTATTATTGCTATATTAGCTATTCTTATAATCATGATAGCCCTTATTTTGATTTTAAAATCTAAGAATAAAAACAAACTTCCTGCAATTGGTTTTGGTATTTCAGGTCTTAAAGGCCAAGTAGGCAAGGAAGATCATTCTGAAAGATTAAATATTCAAAAACCGCGCCCTTAAATTTATAATTTAAACCCCTAACTTAAACCTATAACTTTATAAAACTTTGAAATTAAATAATTCTGCAGTTATTCTTAAAGTGTGAGCGGGCTTATTTAAAATGCAAACAGAACAGAAAAAACAAAGATATGAGCGTGCAACGCCAAATAAATTTTTAGAAATAGTTAAAATTCTAGATCCTTTAGTAAAGGAGTGGTTTTTTTCAAAATTTAATGATTTTTCTGAAAGTCAGTTATATGGGGTGATGAATATACATTCAAGGAAGAATATTTTAATAAGCGCCCCAACAGGAAGTGGAAAAACACTTACGAGTTTTTTAAGTATTTTAAATTACTTGGTAAAACTAAGTAGGAAACAAGAATTAGAAAATAAAATTTATTGTGTCTATTCAAGTCCCTTGAAGGCACTCAATAATGATATTTTTGTTAATTTAATGAGGCCTCTTTCTG
>CAZQKV010000003.1:0-13791 GCA_964593995.1 Candidatus Woesearchaeota archaeon | reverse complement strand
CAAAATCTAAAGATATCAAATTGCAAAAAATTAGAATTGGACTAAGGACTGGGGATACAATAAACTCTCAAAAAACAAAAATGTTAAAAAACCCTCCTCATATTTATATTACAACTCCTGAAAGTTTAGCTATAAGCTTAACAACTAAAAAATTTATTGAATTATTTTATGGTGTTGAATTTATTATAGTTGATGAAATCCACTCCTTAGGAAATAAGAGGGGGGTTTATTTGAGTATTAGTTTAGAACGACTTGAAAACATAAGTAAAATAACTCCTACAAGAATTGGGTTAAGCGCAACAGTCGCCCCATTAGATGAGGTTGCAAATTTCTTAGTAGGTATGGAAAGAGACTGTATTATTGCAGAAACTCAAGCAAGGAAAAAAGCAGAAATAAAGGTTTTAACAGGAGTAGGAGATTTAATTGATACTACAAAATATGATTTACATTCTTCACTTTATAGTTTGATTGATAAATTAATTCAAGAGCATAAAACAACTATTATATTCACAAATACAAGGGCTGCTACAGAAAGAGTTATTAATCATTTAAAAGAAATGTTTCCTAAAAATTATTTAGAAAATATCGGGGCCCATCACTCTGCATTAAGCAAGGAATATAGATTCAATATTGAGGAAAGATTAAGAAAAGGTGAATTAAAGGTGGTTGTTACAAGCACAAGTTTGGAATTAGGTATTGATATTGGTTATATTGATTTAGTTATTTTATTAGGAAGTCCAAAAAGCTCTGCCAGGGCCTTGCAAAGAATTGGAAGAGCAGGACACAAATTACATGACACTAGTAAGGGAAGATTTGTAGTAGTAGACAGAGATGATTTAGTTGAGTCAGCAATTCTTGCTAAAGAGTGCATTGAAAAGAAAATTGATAGGGTTTACATACCAAAAAATTGTTTAGATGTTCTGAGCCAGCAGATTTATGGTATGGCAATACAAAAAATATGGGACAGAGAGGATATGTTTTCTTTAATTAAAAAAAGTTATTGTTATTCTCAGCTTACTAAAGAGGATTTCTTAAGTGTTTTAAGCTATTTATCTGGGGAATATGCATTAGAACATAGGAATGTTTATGCAAAAATATGGTATGATAAAGAAACAAAACAAATAGGTAAAAGGGGTAAATTAGCAAGAGTTATTTACATGACTAATATTGGGACAATTCCTGAGGAAAGTTTTGTTACAGTGGTTATTGGGGGTGATGAAAAAAAAGGCAGCAAAGTAGGGGTTATTGATGAAAGATTTTTAGAAAAAATCAAACCTGGTGATGTTTTTGTCTTAGGTGGTAAAAAATACCAATTTATGTATTCTAAGGGAATGAAAGTTTATGTTAAAGGGGGTATTAAAAAAAATCCTACAATCCCAAGCTGGTTTTCTGAAATGCTTCCACTAAGTTTTGATTCTGCTATGCAAATCCAAAGATTTAGGAAATTATTAAATGAAAAGTTTGAAAATAAGTTAGGTAAGGAAAAAATTATAAAATTTATTAAAGAGTATCTTTATTGTGAATATCCTGTTGCACTTAGTATTTATAGGTATTTTTATGAACAATATAATTATTTAAAAATTCCTCACGAAAATAGATTACTCATTGAAATTTATCATGGAAAAAAGAATTATGCTATTTTTCATTCCTTATATGGGAGGAGAGTTAATGATGCATTATCAAGGGCATTAGGTTATTTGATAGGACAAAAAGTTGGAAGAGATATTGAAATTGGAATTAATGATAATGGATTTTTTCTTGCTGGAGAACAACTTCCAATAGACAAAGCATTAGAGATATTAAATTCAGAAAATTTAAATGAAATTTTAAATGAGGCTATTTCAAAAACAGAGGTTTTAAAGAGGAGGTTTAGACATTGTGCTGCAAGAAGTTTAATGATTTTAAGAAATTATAAGGGAAGAAAGAAAAGTGTTGGAAAACAACAAATGAAATCTTTTTTCTTATTAAGCGCAATTAATAAAATAAGCAAGGATTTTCCTATTTTAAAGGAAGCCAGAAGAGAGGTTTTAGAAGATTTAATGGATATTGAAAAAGCTAAATTAGTTTTAGATTGGTTAAAAGAAAATAAAGTAAATATTGAAAAAATAAATACAAAACTGCCAAGCCCTTTTGCTGTTAATTTAATTTTGCAGGGGTATAGTGATTTGATGAGAATTGAGGATAAAATAGAATTTTTAAAAAGAATGCATGCAGAAGTCATGAAAGAGATTATTAAGAAGAAAAATTTGAAAAAATCAAAATAAAAAATGATGAATCTAAAATATGATAAAAACAAAAAATAATAAGGATAAAATTAAAATAGAATTTTTAAATGATTGCTTGCTTATTGATAATTGTGTTTTAGTTTTAGGTGACTTTCATTTAGGTCATGGGGAGAGTATTGCTGCTGTCGGGCTTTTTCCAAACATCCAAACAAAGGAAATCTTAAAAAAATTAAATGACCTTTTTTATTTGTTTTTTAGTAAAAATATTCATTTAAAAAAAATTATTATTATAGGGGATTTTAAACATGAGTTTGGAAGCATATTAGACAGTGAGTGGAGAGAATCATTAAAAATTATTGATTACTTGTCTAAAAAATGTAAGGAGATTATTTTAATCAAAGGAAATCATGATAATATTTTAAAACCCATTGCAAAAAAAAGAAATCTTAAATTACTTGATTTTTATAAATATAAAGGTGTTTGTTTTTTGCATGGAAATAAGTTGTATGGGGGTTGCTTAGAAAAAGAAATTGATATATTGATCACAGGGCACTTGCATCCTGCTATTAGTTTAAGTGATAATTATAAAAAAGAAAAATATAAATGTTTTTTAAGAGGCAAGTGGAAAAAGAAAATTGTTCATGTTTTGCCAAGTTTTAATCCATTAAATTTTGGTTATGATCTAGCTAAAATAGGTGAGAAGGAAGTTCGGAATTATGATGGGTTTTTTATTATTGAAGATAAAAAATTAAAAAATTTTGAGATAATTATTTATAATAACAAAGATAAAAAAAAGTATGATTTTGGGAAATTAAAGAAATTAATTAGTTAGTCTTAGCTAATTTTTTAATCAATTTTTTATCTATTCTTTTTTTGGTGTTAATCTGGGCATTTGTATGTGTAAGGGAAGATTAAGTTCGTCTTCTAGTGTTAATGTTTTGAGGTTACATTTACTCATAATAAAATTAAAAATAGGCAATCTTAAATCTTCTGGTATTTTTTTAGAATCCCAAGATTTAGTAAATTCCTCCATTTCATCTCCTTCTGGGAGAACAACTACATTTCCTTCAAACTCTATTTTTGCAAAATCCTTGGAGTATTGTGTTATAAAAGTAAATTCAATTTTTACTGCTTCTGATTCATTAATAGGAAGTTTTTCTTTAGAAAGGTTTTTTATATTAATTTTTTGATCTATATTCAAACCGCCGTCGTGCTGCTCTTTTCTTTCTGCAGAAATTCTTGTTTTATTAAATCCAATTATTTTCATATTTTCTGATATTGTTTTAGGTTTTTAAATATTTAGATGGTATTTAATAATTTAATTAGATAAATTTGATTTTATTTCTTTTTATCTTGTTTACATCAGATCTTCTTCAGAAACGACTATGAAATCACCAATTGCAATTATAGAATTGTAAGGGATTAATGGTTCTCCTTGTTGAGATTTTTCTAATCCTAATTGAATTGTATAAGAAGTCGGATCTTTTAATACAACATGAATAAGTTCACCTGTTCTTGTTTCAAATGTAATATCTTTTACAATCCCTAATTTTTTACCTTCTTTTGTAACAACTGCTTTATTTAGGATCTCTTTGTGGGGTTTTTTCTCAATAGCCATACTTAGGGATAGTAAAATTCTTTATAAACTTTTCTGTGATTTTATTGTAGTATTGAAGTCTTTACTTGTTTTAGTTTATTTGTGATGTTTATTTGATTTATTTTTTCTTCTGTTTATTTATTATATTATTTATTTCTATTTCTTGCCCCTCACCCTAGTGTTTCATATGGAAACATTTATAAACAAATTCAGTAAAATCGGTTTTGTTCTTTTAATTTTTATTTATAAATTTTATTATATTATATTATATACATTGTATCATTATATCATTTTAATATATATATCATAGTATTATATTTATTAAATTTTTAATTAATTTATATTTTTATATTTATTATATAATTGATTTATACTTCTGTTTCCATGAGAAAGAAAGGTGTCAGGTAACTTTATGATTTTTTAATAATATTTTAATTATTTTATTGTATTGGTTAGTTTTTTGTTTATTTGTTTTTTATTTTTCTCGAGGGGGGTGTTTTTATTTTCTGTTACTTTATCTACTTTTATGATCCTTTTTATGGAAAATTCTATAGGAAATAATGGTGATAAGTATTCTAAATTGTAAATATATTTATAAACCCTTATTATTATATTTTTCTTGTTAAAAAGGGAGATAAAAAATGAGTGATTTAGATAAAATTTTTGATTCAGTTGGTGATAGAAGTTTGTTTAAAGATAAACTAATTTTGCAAGCAAATTATTCTCCTGAAAATATTCCACACAGAAGCAAGCAAATAGAACATATAGCGTCAATACTTGCACCAAGTTTATTAGGACAAAAAACAAGCAATTTGTTTATTTATGGCAAGACAGGCACCGGCAAAACACTTTCAGTGCAACATGTTGCTAACGAGCTTTCTAAAAGGGCCAAAGAATCAAAAGTTCTACGAATTGAGTATTTGAATTGCAAATTAAAAAAAGTTGCAGATACAGAGTATAGGATTTTGGCAGAATTAATTAAAAAGTTGGGTGGCAGCGTTCCAGCTACAGGGCTTCCAACAGACCAAGTTTACTTGAAATTTTTAGAAATTATTGAAAACAGCGAGGAAAAATTGTTTATTTTAATTTTAGATGAGATAGACCAAGCAGTGAAAAAGATTTCAGATGGATTTTTATATAATTTAACAAGACTTAATTCCGAACTAAAAAACATGCAAATAGTTATTGTTGGGATTAGTAATGATTTAAGGTTTTTAGATATGATAGACCAGCGAGTTAGGAGTTCCTTATCTGAGGAAGAATTGGTTTTTCCACCATATAATGCAATGCAGTTACAAGAAATTTTAAAAGAGAGGTCTAAGAGGGCATTTAAACCAAGGGTTGTTTCAGAAGGGGTTATTGCAAAATGTGCTGCTTTTGCAGCTCGTGAGCATGGGGATGCCAGGCGCGCCCTGGATTTATTAAGGGTCGCAGGGGAGATTGCAGAAAGAGAATCGCACTCAAATATAGAAATCAAACACATAGATTTGGCTAACGACAAAATAGAAAGAGATAAGATTTTAGATATAATTGAAACGGAACCTAAACAATTTCAATTGGTTTTGTTTTCAATAATTGAATTAGTTGAAAAAACTACAAAAAATATTTTTACAGGAGATATTTATTCTTATTATATTGATTTATGTAAAAAAGTCCATATAGATTCATTAACCCAAAGAAGAGTCAGTGATATTTTAGCTGAATTTGATATGTTAGGATTAATTAATGCAAGAGTGATTAGCAAAGGAAGGCAAGGAAGGACAAGGGAGATTAAATTAGCAATCCCAGACAACCTTTTAGTAAGGGCCAAAGAGATTTTAATGGACTCACTTAACTTGTGATAAATATAAACAAATAAGGAAGAGGTTTATTTTAAATGGTAAGCGACATTTTGAAAATTTTTATAAAAAAAGGGTTTCTTTTAGATAAGGAAATGTTGGATTTTTTAAGTGAATTAAAAGACGAGGATGTTGCAAATGAAATTATTAATAAAATCGCAGTTATTTCAAAACAGAAGGTAATAACCAAAAATCTTGTTGATAAGAATCTTGAAAAAATAAAACCAGTTTTTTTTACATTAGAAAGCGAGAAAAAGAAATTAGTTGAAAAGTTTTTTGTTAATGTTTCAATTTCTGTTGAAGTTAAGAAAGAGACAAGCGTCGAAGAGGAAGAGAAGCTTGCGAAGACAATCCCTATTAAAATCTTATCCCCTCCAATACTTACTTCTCAAAAACTAGTTGTAAAAGATTTTATAAAACATTTTAGGAATCGTTATAATTTTTTAAAAAGAATATTACAAAAGAGACGTGAGCTTGAGGGCCTAACCTCTATTGATAAAATCACTGGCAATACCAGGAATTTTTCAATAATTGGGATTGTTAGCAAAAAGTCTGTAACTAAAAACAAGAATATTATTTTAGAAGTAGAGGATTTAACTGGAAAAATAAAATTGTTAATTAATCAGTCTAAAGAAGAGGTTTATGAGAAAGCAAAAGAGATTTTAGAAGATGATGTTATTGGATTTAAGTGCTCTGGTTCAAGGGATTTTTTATTTTGTAATGATTTATTTTATCCTGATGCTAGATTAGATGAAGTTAATAGAACAGAAAAAGAGATTTACGCATTATTTGTCTCAGATTTTCATATAGGATCTAAGAATTTTTTAGAAGAAAATATGAGGAAGTTTATTGATTGGTTAAATGGGGTCGGTTGCGATAAGAAACAAAAAGAAACTTTAGAAAAGATTAGATATCTCTTTGTTGTAGGAGACTCTATTGATGGGGTTGGAATTTACCCTGGGCAAGAAAAAGACCTTGTAATTAAGGATATTAAAGAGCAATATGAGAAATTAGCAGAACTTTATGAGAAAATTCCAAAACATATAATGATTATACAGTGCCCTGGGCAACATGATGCAGTCAGGGTTGCAGAACCACAACCACCAATTGGAGAGGATTTTGCAGAATCCCTTTGTAAGATTGAGAATTTGTATTTAGTTAGTAACCCTTGCCTTGTTGAGATTGAGAAAAAAGGAGACAACCCTGGAGTAAAGGTTTTAATGTATCATGGGGCAGGAATGCATAATACAATTAATGAGATTGAAGAGTTAAAATTAAGTAATGCTCATCACACTCCTGCAAAAGTTGTTAGACATTTACTGTTGAGGAGGCATCTTGCTCCTTGTCATGGGGCATCGATTTATATTCCCCATCCTGAGCGAGATCCTATGATGATTGATCAAGTGCCAGACATTATAACAACTGGAGATTTGCATAAAGCAGATATAGAGAAGTATAATAATATTTTAATTGTTTCTAATTCTTGTTGGCAAACAATCACAGCCCACGAAGAAAAGCTTGGGAACCAGCCAGATTATTGTAAGGTTTCTATTGTTAATCTTAAAACAAGACAAATAAAAATTTTAGATTTTGAATAAAATGAACATAGAACAATATTTTGAATCTTTAAACAAGAAAATAAAAGAAAGTTATGATGTTGCAGAAAAAGCTAGAGCAAAAGGGCTTGATCCTAAGGACGAAGTTGAGGTTCCTCTTGCTTTGACAATGGCTTCAAAAGTTGTGAAGTTAGTTGCAACAAAATACCTTCAAGTAGATAATGAGGAGATTATTAATCGGATTTTAGAATTAGAAGAACAATATGGTTCTTTAGATAATTCAGTTAGTTTTACAATCGCAAGGGAAATTGCGCAAGAAAAATATTGTAAATTTGAGACACAACTAGAAGCAATCGATGCTGCAGCAAGAGTTGGTTTTGCATATAATACATTAGGAGTTGTTAGTTCCCCTATTGAGGGCTACACTGAATTAAGAGTTGGGAAAACCCAAACAGGCCAGAGTTATTTAAAAGCTTATTTTTCAGGACCTATTAGGAGTGCAGGAACAACAGCAAGTTGTGTTGCTGTAATTCTTATTGATTATTTAAGGCAATTATTTGGTTATTCAAGATATGACCCCACAGAAATAGAGTGCAAGAGAACTGTCATAGAACTATATGATTATCATGATAGGGTCACAAATTTGCAGTACCTTCCTACAGAAGAAGAAGCTTATTTTATTGCCAAACATTGCCCTATTCAGATTGCAGGAGATCCTACAGAGCAGAGAGAGGTTTCAAATTATAAAAATTTGCCAAGAGTTGAAACAGATTTTATTAGGGGTGGTTTTTGTTTGCTTATTGGTGAAGGGATCGCTCAAAAAGCTGCAAAAGGTTTAAGGATTTTAAAAGGGCTGCAAGAAAATGGATTTAAAATTGATGATTGGGAATGGTTAGAAGAATATGTTAAATTACATGAAAAGAGAGATTTAGGAGAAACAGATGCAAGTCCAACTTATATTAAAGACTTAGTTGCAGGCCGACCAGTTTTTGGGCACCCTGGAAATGGATTTAGATTTAGATACGGAAGAGGAAGGGTGGCTGGTTTTTCTGCAGTTTCTGTTCATCCTGCAACAATGGCTGTGACAAATGATTTTATTGCAACAGGGACTCAGTTAAAGATTGAAAAACCAACAAAAGGGTGTGTAGTAACTGTTTGTGATTCAATAGACGGCCCGATTGTCAAATTTAAAAATGGGAGCGTTAGAAAAATGGAAGATTATGAGGAGACTAAAATGCTTTATAATGAGATTGAAGAGATAATTTATTTAGGAGATATTTTATTTCCTTTAGGGGATGTTATTAATAGAAATTCCATTTTAATAACTCCAGGTTATGTAGAAGAATGGTGGGATTTGGAACTAAAAAAAGAAGGAGGACATGTAGAAAATTTTTATAATGTAAAATTAGAAGATGTAATTAGTCTTTCGGACAGGTTTAAAATTCCTATGCACCCAAGTTATATTTTTTATTGGACTCAAATTAGTTATGAGCAATTTTTAGGTTTTGTTGATTGGTTTGGGCACTCTAGGATTAATGCTGGAAAATTATTATTCCCTTATAATTCGAGTGAAAAAGAGCGTTTTAGGTCTGGGAAAAGGGCTTTGGAATTGTTAGGCCTCCCGCATGAAGTAACTATTGAGAATGTTGTATTAAATGAGACAAATACAAAAGCCCTGTTAACTAATCTAGGGTTTGATATAAATCATAAAGGGGAATTGAATTTTGATTTTAAGTTTGGAGATTATGAAAATGTTTTAGAGGTTGTGAATAAGTTAAGCAAATTTAAGATTAAGGATAAGGCAGGAGAGTTCATAGGGAGCAGGATGGGAAGGCCTGAAAAAGCAAAGTTAAGGAAATTAACTGGGAGTCCTAATGTGTTGTTCCCAGTTGGTAAAGAAGGAGGGAGATTAAGAAGCGTTAATGAGGCAGCAGAGGGTGGATATGTTAAAGCAGAATTTCCTTTTAATTATTGTGAAAACTGTAAACGAGAAAGTATTTATAATTTATGTGAAGAGTGTGGTGAAAGAACAATAAAAAAATATTATTGTAAGGTGTGCAAGAAGGAGATTAGCCAGGATAAATGTTCTGTTCACAATATTGGGGATAGATTTAATAGAGGGAAGATTGATATGAAAAATTATTTTGATTCTGCTCGTAAAAAATTAGATTATTTGAAAACAGACATGCCTGTCTTAATAAAAGGGGTTAGGGGAACAAGTTCTAGTAATCATGATTTGGAAAATTTAAGTAAGGGCATTTTAAGAGCAAAGTACAACCTCCGTGTTAATAAAGATGGTACAATAAGGTATGATATGACTGAGTTACCTATTAGTCATTTTAAACCAAAGGAAATTGAGGTTAGCATTGAAAAATTAAAAGAACTTGGTTATGAAAGAGATTGTTATGGAAATGAATTAACTAATGAAAACCAGATACTTGAATTAAAACCGCATGATATTATTATTCCTTGTAATAATCTTTCTGGTGATGAGAAAGCTGATGAGGTTTTTGTAAATGTTTGTAACTTTATTGATGAATTATTAGAGAAATTTTATGAGTTACCTAGATTTTATAATGTGAAAACAAGAGCAGATTTAGTTGGGAAGTTGTGTGTTTGTATGTCTCCTCATAATTGTGCAGGGGTTATTGGGAGGATTCTTGGTTTTTCTAAGGTTCAGGGCTTACTAGCAAGCCCTTATATGCATGCAGCAATGAGAAGAGACTGTGATGGCGATGAGGCTGCAATGATGCTTTTATTAGATGTTTTAATTAATTTTTCTAGAAAGTTCTTGCCTTCTCATAGGGGGGGAACTCAGGATGCTCCATTAGTCTTAAATGGGAGAATTTATGCAAAAGAAGTTGATGATCAGATTCTTGATTTTGAATTAGTTAATCATTACCCCTTGGAATTATATCAAAAAGCAGAACAAAAATTACATTCAAGTAAGATTGAAATAGAAATGGTAAAACAAAGGCTTGCAAGGGGGGAAAATCCTTATGTTAATACTGGTTTTACTCATGATACTTTTGATTTTAATGATGGGGCTACTTGCAGTTCTTATAAGATTCTTCCTACAATGAAAGAAAAGGTTGAAGCACAAATGCGGTTGTGTGAAAAATTGAGAGGGGTTGACCAAGGAGATGTTGCTAGATTAATTATTGATAGACATTTTATGAGGGATTTGAAAGGTAATTTAAGAAAGTTTAGCCAGCAGAATTTTCGGTGTGGGAAATGTAATACTATTTTTAGAAGGCCCCCTTTAAATGGTAAATGTCCTAACTGTCCTGGAAATATAATTTTTACAATTTCTTATGGAAGCATAGTAAAATATTTAGAACCTGCCCTGGATTTAGCTAGAAATTATAAAGTTCCATTTTATATTATCCAAGATTTGGAACTAACAAAAAAATATATTGAAAGTATTTTTGGCAGGGAAAGTGAAAAACAAGAATCTATTGATAAATGGTTTTAAAGAGGAGGAAATTAGATTAGGGGAAAATCTTTATTAACCCCTCTTCATATACTAAACTTATGATGAAAAAGGGAAGAAAAAAAGAGATTAAGTTAATTAGGATTTTTTTAATTATTTTAGTTGTCTTAGCAATTCTTGCTGGTGTTTTTTTATTAATTTTTTATGGAGTTTCACCACCAACAGAAGCAGGGAGGGGAGGTTTTTTAAATACAGTTTCAAATATGAGAAATTTTATTTATACAATGTTTGGTGCTGAATCTTTTTCAGCTACTGCTGTTACAGTAAATAATTGTGGATATTTAATTAATACTGAATATGAAATTTATGAGCTTTCAGGAAGCATTACCGGGACAGGTTCTGAGCCTTGTCTAACAGTTTTGGCAAATAATTTAATTATTGATTTAATGGGAAAAACAATAGATGGTAATTTTGCAACTGCGATTAGTATAAATGGGTATAATAATATAACAATTAGAAATGGGGTAATCACTAATGGAGATTTTGGAGTTTTTATACAAAATTCTCAAGATAATAGTCTTGAAAATTTAGAGTTAAATTCAAATGGCTATGCTGGAGTTTATTTAATAGATTCTGATTTTAATATTCTGTTTAATTTAATTTTAGATGGAAATGGTGTTTGGATATCTCCAGCAATTTACTTTGATAATGGTGCAGATAATAATAAGATGATAAATAGTCAGATTTTAAATTCAGTGATGGAAGATGTATTTTCAACATCTTCGACAAATGTTTTTTTAAACACAACTTATACAAGTGTTTCTCCTAGTTCTTCTTTAACAAGAAAATGGTATTATCAAGCTTATGTTGATGATGGAACAAATCCTTTAAGTGGAATTAGTGTGTTTGTAGAGAGTATTCCCTTCCCTAGTGAGACATTTAGTTTAACAACAAATTCTTCTGGACTTACTGAAAAAATAGAAGTTGTTGATTATATAAATAATTCAGGAGTTGTAAGTTATTATAATAATTATACAATAAATATTGATGCTGGAAGTTATGCTGAAGAAATTAATTTTAGTGAAAGGGGTAATGTTTTTGATTCTATTTCCTTAAGTGTGGGTGCCCCAATTCCAATAACTAGTTGTGGGGAACCAGTTGACCAGCCAAATACAGAATATATTTTGCAAAATAATATTGAAGATAATAGTTTAACAGAGCCTTGTATTAATATAACTGTTGAAAATGTAACTTTTAATTGTGATGGGAAATATATTAGGAGCGATGATAATGTTACTGGGGTTTATTCTAACCAGGATAATACAGTAATTAAAAATTGTGATATAACTATGGATTCTTCTATTGGAGGTTATGGAATTGGTTTGTGGGATGCTAATGATTCCTATGTTTATAATAATGTTTTAAATAATCAGAATGTTGGTTTGTATTTGTATGCAATTAGTGGTGTAAGAGCAGAAGATAATACTATAGGAAACAATGCTTTTGGAATTATTATTTCTAATTCAAGCTTTAATAATTCTTTAGTAAGTAATGATGTAAACTCAAATATTTATGGAATTTATTTATATGATAATTCAGATAATAATAATTTAATAAATAATAATTTTTGGGATTGTAAATCTATAGAGGGGGGTTGTTTGTCTCTTCATAATTCAGATAATAATTTAATTTCAGGAGGGATTATTAATTTATCTGCAAATCATTTAATTTATCTTACTGGTTCAGATAATAATAAATTTGAAAATATTCAATTATATGATTCTCCTACTAACGCTTCTGTTCATGTTGATGGTTCTTCTGAAAATAATGTTTTTGATGGTTTAATAATTTATTCTCCTAATTCTCCTAAATCAGGGATTAACTCCAAATCTCCAAATACTACAATAAAAAATTGTAATATAACTACTGGTTCTACTGTAGAAAGTTATGGAATATCATTATGGGGGGCAGACAATTCTTATGTTTTTAATAATGTTTTAAATGACCAAGAAATAGGTTTGTATTTATATTCAACTTCTAATGTGATAGCAGAAGGCAATATAGCACTCGGTAATACATATGGGATTACTATTTATGATTCAATAGACAATAGGATAATAGATAGTGATTTTTCTGGAAATACAAATTATGATGTTTATGTAACCACAAACTCTGTAAATAATACCTTTATAAATGTGAGCTATGCTCTTTTTAGAGAATATGTTGTTACTAATTCTGAATTAATTAGAAAATGGTATTATCAAGCTTATGTTGATGATAGAACAACTCCTTTAGATGGAATTAGTGTGGATGGAAGAAGTAATCCGGTTCCTCCAGCAATCTTTAATTTAACAACAAATTCTTCTGGATTAACAGATAAGATAGAAGTTATTGATTATGTAAAATTTTTGAATAGAATTCCCTTTAATAATTACACAATAGATGTTGATACAGGTGGCTATGTTTATGAAGTTAATTTTAGTGAAAGTCATAATGTTTTTGATTCTATTTCCTTAAGTACGGGGGCTCCGATTCCAATAACTAGTTGCGGAGAAGTTCTTGATCAGCCAAATAGTGTTTATATTTTGCAAAATAATATTGAGATTGCTTCAGGAAATTGCTTGAATGTAAGTGCAGATAATGTTACTATTGATTTAGATGGAAGGCAGATAACAAGGGGAGGAGGGCCTTCTGCAAAAGGTCATGGGATTTCTAATATTGGAAATCATAATAATCTAACTGTTAAAAATGGCTACATATACGGCTATGAACTGGGAATTGTTAATACTGGAAGTTATGGTAATTTTACTGATTTAATAATAAATTCAGATTTTACAGATGGAAGTGTTTGTAGTATTGTGGGGCTCTTTCTTGCTTCAGGAAATAATAATTTTGTTGAAAATGTAGATGTTTCAGGACATACTTGTCAAGGATGCCCAAGCCCTCCTTATTCCGTGGTGGCGGGAATTTTAGGCCTAGCTAATTCAGGAAATGTTTTAAAAGATGTAACATCAAATTCAAATACTGCAGATCTTGTAAGAGCAATTGATTTTTCTAATTCTGATAATAATCTTATAATTAGGGCAGTTGCTAAGTCTAATGTTGGGCTTAGTGAAACTAGTGACTTGTTTATCTCTGGTTT
>CAZQKV010000002.1:0-18995 GCA_964593995.1 Candidatus Woesearchaeota archaeon | reverse complement strand
GCAAGCAATTGCAGGTGAAACACGCCATTTTTTAGATTGGTTATATGGTATAAATTTAAGCAGAGCACTAATGCACGCTATAAAAACAACTGGAAAATTTAAAGTCATGTCTATTGGGCGTGTTCAAGGACCTACACTAAATCTTATTGTTGAAAAAGAAAAACAAATAAAAGCATTTAAACCAACACTTTACTGGCAGATTTTCTTAACTATTAATGATGGCAAAAACAAACTTGAGGTTAAACATAATAAAGACATAATAAAAAAACAAAAATTAGATAAATTTAAAGACTTAGAAGGTAAAAAAGCTCAAGCTTCAACAAGAAAAACAAAACAAGTTTTACAGCCCCCTGCCCCTTTTGACCTCACTACATTACAAACAGAAGCTTATAAATTTCACGGAATCACTCCCTCAAATACTCTTACTTCAGCTCAAAAATTATATTTAGCAGGACTTATTAGCTATCCAAGAACATCATCTCAAAAAATACCAGAAGCAATAAAACCTCTTAATATCTTAAAAAAACTAGAAAAACATAATTCTAACTTAACACAACACACGACAAGAAAAAAACCAATTGAAGGAAAAAAATCAGATCCTGCGCATCCAGCAATTATCCCAACTGGAAATTATAATAGATTAGAAGGATATGATGAAAAAATTTATAACTTAATTATGAAAAGATTCATAAGTTGTTTTTGCAGTGATGCTGAATTAGAAAATAAAAAAGTTGAAGTTGAGATTAATAATTTAAAATTTAATGCAAAAGGAATGGAAATTCTCGAAAAAGGATGGACAAATGTTTATCCTGTAAAAATGGAGGAAAAAGAAATTAAAGATTTTAATGGAGAAGTTGATATTGAAAAAGTAAAAATAGAAGAAAAACAAACACAACCTCCAAAAAGATATTCTCCTGCTTCAATTATAAGAGAATTAGAAAAAAGAAATCTTGGAACTAAAGCAACACGTAGGAACTATATTAAAGAAAAATCAATCCAAGCAACAGAACTTGGGGTCCGCCTCATAGACAGCTTAAAAAAGCATTCTCCAATTATTATTGACGAAAAACTTACAAGAGAAATTGAAAAAGACATGGATAGTATAAGAGCAAGCAAACATGATTTAGAAAAAAAAGAGCAAAGTGTTGTAAAAAAAGCAGAACAAGTTTTAGGAAAAATTTCAAAAGATTTTAAAAAACAAGAATCAGAAATTGGAAAAGAAATTGCTGCTGCAAATGAGGTACTATGGGAGCAGCAAAAACAAGAAAACAAGCTAGGAATAAAATGCCCTGAATGCAATAAAGGAGAACTTACAATTAAATACACTCCAAGATTTAGATCTTATTTTGTAGCTTGTACTAATTACCCTAATTGCAAAAAAACCTTTTCCCTCCCTTCACAATCTTTAATCAAAAAAACAAATAAAACTTGTGAATATTGCAAATACCCAATGCTAATAAGAATAAAACAAGGCAAAAGACCCTGGGTATTTTGCTTTAATCCTAATTGTGAATCAAAAAAAGAAATTGATTCAAATGGGAACACAAAAAACCCAAACCAAGGCATGCTGGTAAGTAAAAAATATTCAAAGTATCAAAAAATAAACTTAAAACCTTCTTCCAAAAAGCCTATAAACACTAAATACTTAAATAACATATGAAAAGAAGAGGAAAAACAGTATGAAAAACAAAAAGATTAGCAAGGAAAAAATAATTCTCATCATTGGAATTGTTTTAATTATTGCTTCAGTAATTACTGTAGTTCCAGTATATGTTCGAGGAAAATATTGTGAAAAAAATTTAGAAGGAGAAGTAAAGACTATGTTTATTATAGGCCCTCCAGGTATGGACTGTCCAGCAAGTAATCAAACAGGAGATCTTAATAATGATGGATGTGTAAATACTATTGATTTATCAATACTTACAGAGCATTGGTTAACAGGATGCGGTGGAGGAGGAAAGCCTCCTTGTGGTTCAACTGATTGTGGGTGCATTCATTCCGATTTAACAGGAGATGGATGCGTTAATGCAGATGATTTTGCAGTGCTCGCAGCTCATTGGGGAGAATGTCCCTCATTTGGCAGTTAAGGTTCTTAAATTAACATAATTTAATTAGACTAATTATTTTTAATAACAACCTTTTCATTTTGCATTAATTGCTCAAGACTTTGCCTTTTTTTAATTAAATGACTTTTTCCTTCATTATCTAATAAAATTTCTGCAGCACCAGGATAAGAATTATACCCCTCAACATTCATTGAAGAACAATAAGAACCTGCACCCCCTATAACAACAAAATCACCTATTTGAGCTTCACACAATATTCTCGTATCTAATGTTTCAGAATCACCTGGTTTTGGAGTTAAAAGATCTCCTGATTCACAACAATTTCCAACAACAACATACTCTCCTAATCTTCTTTCCTGATCAATCTCAGGAACAACAACAATCGGGTGTTCAGCACCATATAAACTAGGCCGTGTAATATCTACCATTCCAGAATCAATTACAATAAAATTATAATCAGGAGTAGTTTTAACATCAATAACTCTTGCTATTAAAGAACCTGCATTTGCAGTTAAAAAAGTTCCAGGTTCTATTTCAAGTTTTAATTGTCTACCTACTCTTTTTTCAAAATCAATAAATGCTTGTCTAACAGGTTCTCCACACTCTTGCAAACCAGTTGATTCTTCATAATTCATCCTAGCAACTTTATAACCCCCTCCTAAATTCAAAATCTGAACATCATGTCCTGCTTTAATAAATCTTTCAACAATGCCTAAACTCATTCCAGCTACTTTTTTCCAAACTTCTGGATCAGAACCAGAACCAATATGAGTGTGAACTCTCCATATTTTTAAACCATGTTCATCTGCAATTTTTAAAACTTCACCAAATTGCTCATGCCAAATCCCAAAACTTGATCCAGGCCCTCCTGTATTTGTTTTATTTGTTCCTCCAGAACCTAAACCAGGGTTTATTCTAACAGAAACTAGATTATCAGGGAACATTTCTCCAAACCTCTCTAACTGATCTAATGAACATGCATTAAACTGAACTCCCTTATTTATCATATAAGGTAAATTAACTGGAAATTGCTGAGAAGTTAATAAAATATTTTCAGGGTTAATTCCAGCAAGAGCAGCTCTCTCAACCTCATATTCTGAAGATGCATCAATATGAATTCCCTTTTTATCAAATATTCTTAAAATATTTACATTAGAATTAGCTTTCATAGCATACCTCACAGTTAAACCATATTCATTTGGAAAAGCTAGTGCTTTATCTGCTTGTTCTTCTAAAACTTTTTGAAAATAAACAAAAACAGGAGTTTGGTATTTTTCTGCAATATCTCTAACCTGCGCAATACTTAAAAAATTTAATTTTTCTATCCTATCCATCTAATAATTCAAAACACACAATTATTTAAAAACAAAACTATTATCTAAAATATATTATATGAAATTAATCATATCAAATCTTTTTTCTTTAAAATATAAATAATTAAAAGGAAGATTAAGAGAACAATGATAACTAATATAATAGCAGTTAAATCAAATAGCCTAAAAAAGAAGAATTTCCTTTTAACAACTGTGAAATCATAAGAACTTACTGCAGTCTCGCCTTCATAAGTAACCCTTGCAAGGAACACATAAACTCCTTCTGGAATATCTTTTGAAATTTCTAAAAACCTAACTAAATTTAATTCTTCTTCAATTGCAATAGACTCTTCTTTAAAAGTATAAATCCTGCCATCAAAACCTTTTATAGCATAATAAAGAAGAATATCAACATTTCTTAAATCTCCTGCATTAATTATCCTAATATCTGATTTTAATTCGCTTCCTTGACTAACAACTTTATTATCTGTGCTTGCAACAACATCAAAAAAAGCTTTTTTAGGCCTCACTTCCACAATTACATTTATTACACGCTCAGCTCCGGTCTGATCTCTAATAATTATTTTTCCAGTATGAATATCAGGAAATTCATCCTCTTTTGCAAAAAAGTCTAAAGTAAGAACTTTTATTTTTCCTTCAGCAATTTTAAAATATTCTTCACCAACAATCATAAAATCATTAATGCCTTGCACACTAATATTAAAAATTAAATCTTCAGTGCCTGTGTTTGATATTTGAATTGTTCTCCTTTCCTCTTCCCCTTGCTTTACTGCAACCCTAATTAAATCATCACTTACTGAAAAATCTGCTTCTGTAATGATTTTAGGTATTTCTCCTATAACATCATAACTAATAGAAGAAGAATCTAATCCTGGTGATTCAGGCTGGTCATTAGAAGGGGTCTGCGGACCAGAAAGAGGGATCTCAGCTACAGAAAAACCTGAATTACTAAACCCAAATATATCAAAACTTAAAACCCCGCTTGAATACCCAATTATCTGGCAAACAGTACCAGGACAGTGCTCTCCATTTCTTAAAACCTGGGGATTAGTAAAATTTAGTCCATATAAATAAACTCTAATAGTGCCATTTAAACTATGGAGGCTAGTTGTATTAATATATACATAATTATCAGAAATATTTATATTACTATCTAAATCAACAACATTATTTACTGCATCTTGTGTTAAATTTATAATTGTTTGGGGAATTACTTTACCATATGCAATTCTTTCAAGAGTCATTAAATAAATATTCTCTAATTCTGCATCAGTTAAATATATAAAACCAGTAGTATCCCCGTTAAAATTATTATAAAGAACTCGTATTCCAGGATCAATACCAACTACTGAAGGCACCTGAATAACCAACCCAGAATAATTAATAGTTAATATAGATAAGATTATTGAAACACATAATAAAAATAATAAAATTACAACCCACAATACTCTCTTTTTAAACCTATTTTTAATCATAGAAAAATAAAAAGAAATCAATATTTATTTCTTTTGTTTTTAACCTTTTTTAATTTTTCTTATCTCGCTTTGCAATTTCTCTATTTTTACCTTATCTCTCTCTGCTTTCGGTTTTCTATATCTAAGATAAGCAAAAAAGACTACAGCACCTAAAGAAATTATTGCAAGCAAGATATATCCAGGAGTATAGCTTCTTAAATGTGCATCACACTTAACTTTTAAATTTAATGGAGAAGAAACTGACATAGTAGTTACAGAACCTCCTGCACCCCCAATTTCTGAAGAAGGAACTGAACTTACAACAACTTCCCCAGAATATACTTTTTGTTCAACTTCACAAGCTTGCTCACAAAACATTAAATCCCCAATCAAACAATCCTCATCATATATTTTAGGTATTTCAAAACAAAACTCAACCGGAATAGCCTTGTTATGCATAGTATAAGCCGGAACAAATATTGGTTCTCTTTCCTCAACTTTTAAAAGATCTTCTAATTCTCCAGAAACCTCAACATTTACATAAGAATCATCATCCCATGGATTATATACTGCATAATCACTTAAACAAGTTCTACTACCCTCTTCAACTAATAAAGATTCTCTATCTGCTTTTATTCCAATGCCTGCAGATACAAAAGGTACAACTAACAAAATCAATGCAAACATAACAAATATTTTTTTAATCATTTTAACACGAAGTATTAACTTGCACCCCCTTAAAATCAACACTATTATTATAAGTTCCTGAAGTAGTTGCTGCCGGAATATCAAGCCAAAATCTATAATAATTAATTCCCCCCACTGTAATGTTATATCCTGATTTTACATAACTAGTAGTAAGAGAAACCTGGCTCGCAAGAGCAGGCAAAGTATAATTAGTTGTAGTATCATTAGCATAACTCTCATTACCTAACCCAATTGTTGCTGAATTAGAAGGGTCAGTTAAATCAGTATTAGCTTGAACACAGAAATCAACATTAGTATTTGAATCTGTAGAAACATTAAGAAACATGCCAGTCGCATTTGAAGTAATATTATTCCAAGTTGAATTATGGTCTATCACAGGAATTGTATCAACTGTCCCAAATTGAATCCCATCACTTAAATTATCTGACATATCTATTGAAAAGTATTTAGAAATTGTAACATTTGAAATAGTAGACTGGCTCGTAGCAAAACCAGTAATTCTAGGAAAACTATTTTCAATTATAATCATTCCAACTGATAAAATAAGCAATGCTCCAAAAATTCCCATCAACACCTTTTCTTTCATATTGTTTTAAGTATTTTTACATTTATAAAGATTACGTTATTTTATTATCAAGGACTCTGGCCATAAGATACTCCTTTAAACATCAAAGTATTATTATAAGTTCCTGATGCTTGCCCAGAAGGAGCATTTAAAAATAATTTCAAATAAACAATACTCCCATTACTTAAACCATCTCCTATTTGATTATCTGCATAATTAGTAGTTAAACTAAACTTATTATCAGAAGGCACACTTGAATTACTTGAATTATAACTAAAAGTCTCATTGCCTAATCCAAGTCTTTCTAAACTATCTGTTAATAAATCATCATTTGCCTTAATATACAAATCAATTAAACCATCTTCTGTTGAAACATTAACATACAACTCAGTAACACCACTCCCATTATTTCCTGGAGCAGACTGGTTAACAGCAGGCAAAGAAGTTAAATTCCAAACAATTTGCTGCTGCAAAGTATTAGATAAATCAATCGCAAAACTAGTTGCTCCTCCTGTAATATTAACCCACCACTCGTCAGTTGAATTAACATTTCCAGCCAAATCCTGAGTATAAGCTTTAAATGTATAAACTCCTGCAGACAAATCTGTAAAATTTCTTTCTAAATACCTTGAAGATGTATTTGCATATAATCCTACAATTTCCTCTGCTGAAAGGCTCCTGTTGAAAATCATGACGTCGTCGATGGTGCCGTTAAAATACATATTAGCATTACTAGTCCAATAATGTGCATTGCCAATAGATTTTACATTATAATTAGGTGGAGTGTCCTGAGAAGAATTAGAACCTATCGAAACACCATTTACAAATAGCTCCATTCCTGTACCAGTATTAAATACGCCTACTACATGATACCACATTCCACTATTGAAACTATATGGTTGTTTATAACTAATATGACTAGCAGTTGCATTCCTATGCCTTAATTCTAATTCATTGTTATTAATATAAAAGTTAACCTGCCCATATTGTAATCCTCCAATTATTCCTTCATAATCCCCTCCTTCAACATCTAAATTAACCCATGATGAATAAGTATAGTTCTTTCCAATAATATCTCCTATATCCAAATCAACATAATCCCCATTCCCATCAAATTCAAACCCTTTTCCAAAATAACCATTATCAACTTGAACTGCATCATCAACAGCAGTCCCATTATTTCTCCCCATATAGTCTATAACGCCGCCTGTTGCATTCAAATCATCCATTCTCCACCAGCTAACCAAGCTGTTATCAAAATTAATAAAAGTTGAAATATTTGAAGCAGAATCATTTGCACTAACATTTACAAATACATAAGACGAACTAACAGTTCCATTACCTGTAGTATTAGGTGCAAAACTTATTTCAGGATAAACAGTGTCAATATAAAAATCATATGTTGAAGATAAACCAAAATTATTGCCAGTATCATTGCAAGTTATAACAAATGTATGGCTTCCATCACCAATACTTGAATTTGTATAATTAAACCAAGTATCATTAAATTTGTTCATTGTTACATTTGCTGCACTATCAATAGAAAGCCCGCACCAGCTTCCTATTCTGCTTAAGCTCACATTAAATTCAATACTGCTTGTGTTCAGCTTGCTATTATTTGCAGGAGCCTGAATTATGACATTTAATGAGCAGGCAGTTTGATAAGTTGGATCTGGATCAAATGTAGAGCCCGTAAATGAACTTGCACAATCAGTATAATTTACAATAATCGGAGCATCTGCACTTGAACCAGTAGCATTATAATCTCCTGACAAAGTTAGCAAAGTATCTATAAAACTTATATTACCCCCATCATTGCCAGTTGTAGTGATTCCTCCTGAACTTGTTATTGATGTTGAACCATTAATATAAACTGTTCCTCCTCCACCATCTGTAGCAGGAGTATCCCCAATACCACCAATATTATCAATCTCTCCTGAAAATTCAAATGTGCTTAATGAAGTTAATGCTATTCTTCCTCCACCCCCTCCGTCTGGACCGCAAGTTCCTCCTGTTGCATTTAAAACACCGCTTCCTGAAATATTATCTGCCTTTAGCCATATGCTTCCTCCTGCACCAGCATAACAAGCTCCTTCTCCTTCTCCTTCTACATTAATCTCCCCATTTACAATTATTTTATCTGGTGATTCTAATTTAATCGCAGAGCCTCCGTCTCTGCCACTTCCAGCAGTTGTTCCTCCTCCGCTTCCTAAACTTACTGGAGCAGCTTCACTACCATAAGTTGGCTGTGAATTTCCCCCGCCCTTTCCTCCATAACCTCCTCCATCATTTGCTTCAATTGAAGGACCATATCCATTAGGAAAACCTAACTTACTCCCATCTAAAATAGAACCAGAAGTTATTGTGATATTTCCAGAAGCATTTATCCAAACCCCTCTACCATCTGTTGTTGTATTATAGCAAGTTATAGGATTTGATGCATTATAAAAACAATCTCCAAAAATAGTTATATTATAATTATTTGTATTAAAACCTCCTTGAACATTTATAATACTTCCATCACCATAGTCTCCTCCTAATAACCCAATACTTCCATTAACAGTCCAATCTCCTGGCCAAGTGCTGTTTGTAAATGTCAATGTTCCAAGATCTCCATGATATGTTGTTCCTATATCCCATCCTTTATCAACAGAAACTTTTCCAATATAATTCATTGAACTTCCATATTCTAATCTTATTCTTCCCCCGCCTCCTCCTGCTCCTTGTTTTGAACCACCGTCTGCCTCAATTATTCCATTTCCTGAAATATTATCTGCCTTAATCCATATAGAGCCTCCTGAACCATGATGCCTATATGCCTGATCTGGACTAGACATATTAATTGTTCCCATTATCTCAATTAAATCAGTTGCATGTAATTTAATAGCAGAACCTCCTTCTGCAATAGTGGTGCTTGCACCACCGCTTCCTAAAGAAGTTGGAGCAGAAGCATTTCCATAAGGATCTTTTGTGCTTTTATATCCTCTTCCCCCATGAGTTCCCCCAACTGAACCACTATTAATAGCACCAGGACCAATTTGTGAAGGAAATCCTAATCCAATACCATCTAAAACACCAGAACTTCCAATTGTGATATTTCCGTTCAAACTTCTCCACTCCTGCCCATGGCCCTCAATTGTAATGTTATAAGGATAATCCCCATAAATCTTCATTGTCCCATTATTGATAATTATATTTTTACTAACATTCCATTGCTGAGTCCCCGTGTTTGAGCCTGTCCAATTTCCAGCAGCAAATAAGGGATTAAAATAAATTGTTCCAGTATGATCTACATTCACACTAAAACTCCTTAGCTTCTGGGGCATAGTATTATTGGTTATATTGCAGTTTGCAGTTCCTGTGCCATTAAAAATAACATCATCTCCTGCAATTGGAGCTCTTCCTAAACTCCAACAGCTAGTGTTTATAAAAAGATAGGTTCCAGAATTACATATCCAATTATTTATTGAATCTAAAGTAAAAACATCATCCAGCTTGTTCTGATTTGCAGTAGCATTATAAGCATGCTCATCTGTTAATGTTGTATTTGTTGCATTAATTGTATAATTAGAATAATATATAATTGCAGTTGAATTTTGCACATAATCAATTATTTCTGTTATATTTGTCCAGCCAGTTCCATTTGTAGTTTCATTAAATTCTAAACCTCCTGAAATATTATAAGCTAAAACATCTACTCCTGAAACATCATTTCCTTCACTATCATTAACATAAGCCTTATAATACCATTTTCTTATTAATAAAGATGTGCTAGTAAAATAAACAATATCAGAATAAGTAACATTTAAAAAAGTATTATTAGAAGCTGTCCCATCTAAACCAATAACATAATTTACATCTGTTGAAAGGATGCAGTCTTTAAACAAATTGTTGTCTGAAGTTCCTGCTGCTTCCTCAATAAAAATAGCTCCATCATCTGATTCATCAGAATTTGTTGATACAACAATATTTGTAAAAACATTTGAACTACTATCTAATATATATACACCATCATCTGAATTATTTATTAATGTAAGATTTGTAAAAACATTATTTGGAGAAGTATCTAGTTTTACTCCGTATTGATTAGAAATAAGAGTCATGTTTGTAATATTAGTATTCTGACTATTAGTATCTATATTAATCCCAACACCAACATCATAAATTCCTCCATTTACTATTTTTGTATAATTAAATCCATTAATATTAATAGCCCAGTCTCCTGGTCCATCATCACCAGTCATATTATACCCATTAAAATCAAGAGTGATATTATTAGCTTTTATAAATATACAATCATCTGTTGCAGAGACATCACCTTGCAGAGTATAAGTTGTATTTGCCTCTGTTAAATTTCTGCAAATAGTAACATTTGTTCCTGTCCATAAAATAATATTTCTTGTTTCAGTAGTTCCAATATTATACTCATCTCTTGCAGTAATATTATAATAATAAACACCGTCACCTAATCCAGTAAAATTATAGCCAGCAGTAAAATTATCTGTTTTCCATCTAGAATACTCATCAGACTCTCCCATAACATACATATAATCACCATAATTATCAATAGCAATGCCTTCTGGTTGAGTCATTCCTGCAGTACTCTCATTCGCAATAATAGTCCCATTTAAATAAACCTGGAAAACAAGGTTAGACTCATCACTTGTAATAAATAATGTTTCTGTGTTTGAATCATAATAAACATCACTTAAATCAGTTGCTTTTCCTGAAAAAACAGTTTCAGCATCAAACAACTCACTAGCAACAGTTGCATTAGAAAAATTAAATTGATAAACTTCCATATCAGTTTGCTCTTTAACCGCATAATAAACATCCCTTGCCTCATCATAAACAATACCTTCTATACCCAAATTTCCAAGATTCGGCAACCCTGTATCTAAAATAATAAAATCTGAAATATCAATACTTGTTGTTGAAGAGTTTATATAAATAAGACTAATATTAGTTATTCTTTCTTCAGCTATAGCAAACCAATGATTTACTCCTGTTGTATTAAGATACTCAATTGCTTCAACATCCTCCCATCCAACCATGTCAATATTCCTAATTAAGGTCCCATTAGTATAAATTTCAGAAATATCATTATCATAAGAAGCAGCAGATTTTGAATGCATTGTAAACAAGGTACTTGTATTAGAATTATAAGTAACTGAAGATACTCCTGAAGTTAAAGACAAATCTTGTGCCATCACCTCATTATTATAATTATCTAATTCAAATCCTGTATGATTCTCAGTAGTTACCCCACTAACTAAACTTCCATCTTTCCATAACTCAAAAGTAAGATTTGTAAAATTAGCTTCAATTATCCTAGCATCCATATAAACCCAGGAATCATTAACAATAACACCACTTACCTGAGTCCCAGGCCCAAAATCAACAACCGGATCAGTTGGATCAAGACTATAACTAGTATTAATTAAAAATGTATAATTACCTGAAGCAAAACTACAATTAGTCATATTATCACAAGCATAACAATTCCATAAATAACTTACATTATCTGTTAATGTTTTTGTAAATGTTGTTGAATTATCTGTTCCAGTTAAAGGCTTTGTTTCATTATTATGCCAGCCACTCCAATTACCATATAAACTAATATTAACTAATTGTTCCTGATCTGTTGCAGAACAATTAAATGTTATTGTTGTGTTTTTTGAAATATTTCCAGGCCCTGGCTCATTTAATGTAACTGCTGGGGGCTGGTCAGTATAGCTTGTATTAACAGTAAAACTATAATTAGCAATAGACCAGTTTGAATTTCCTGCCAAATCCTTAGCTAAACAATTCCAAGTATATGTTAAATTATCAATTAATGTTTTTGTAAAAGTTGTTGAATTATCTGTTCCAGTTAAATTCTTTGTTTCATTTGCATGCCATGCAACATCAGTTGAGGTATAAGAAATAGTTATCTTTGGGCGATTAGCAACAGTTGCTCCACTACTTGATGTCCATTGCTGACCATCTGTATAAGCATTAGTATCATTATTAATATGAAACCCATAATTATTAATTGATCCATTAACCCAGCCCTGTACAACTTCAACACCTGCAGAGGTTAAGGTAATTGTTTGTGAGCCTGTTATGCCTTGCCCAGGCATTGTTCCAAGAAGATCAGAACCAATATCATTTGCACCAATGCCTCCTGCAGTTTGCCAAGCATTTCCAGTAGAATAATTAATCCAATTAGCTTGAGATTCTACCCAATCTCTCTTCATCTGATATAATTCATAAGCATCTCCTTCATTAGTTATAAAAAATGTAATATTTACCTGGCTAATCACTGCATTTGAAGGAACATCAGATAAATTCCATTTTATTATACCATATCTTTCATTTCCGGCAGTAACTTCTCCATCAATATTCATAGGATCTGAAGTACCATAATTAGTTCCAGAATTAGCTTCATCAACATAAGTATCATTTGAACCTAGATAACCCTCTGTGCCATTTTGAAAGCTAACTGTAGCAGAAGGATTTCCTTCCCCTGAATAAAAATATAAAGTAACATTGCTCAGATTCATATTATCCGTTGCAGAGCAATTAAATGTAACAGTTGTTGAAGTTTTTATTGAATCATTTCCAGGAAGATTCAAAGTTACATTTGGATCAACAAAATCCAGACTAGTGTCAACAAGAAAACTTCTATTGCTTGAAGCAAAACTGCATTTACTTGCATTGTCACAAGCATAACAATTCCATAAATAACTTACATTATCTGTTAATGTTTTTGTAAATGTTGTTGAATTATCTGTTCCAGTTAAAGGCTTTGTTTCATTATTATGCCAGCCACTCCAATTACCATATAAACTAATATTAACTAATTGTTCCTGATCTGTTGCAGAGCAATTAAATGTTATTGTTGTGTTTTTTGAAATATTTCCAGGCCCTGGTTCATTTAAAGTTACAGTTGGAGGCTGGTCTATTACAGAATCCATTTTAAATGCCACAATAGCAAAATAAGATTCATCATTGCCTGCAGCAGCATTATGTGTATGTGTTACACTATGAACCCCTGCTGAACTCACTGTTTTATTTCCAATATGTATATAAGGACTTCCACTTGTATTTGTATCTTCTGCTAAATCTGTAAAACCATCTGAAAAATTCTGAATGGTTCCTACTGAATTGCCTGAATCTGAAAAATATATAGCTATCAATAACTCATCAGCTTGATTAGTTGTTACACTTACAGAATTATCTCCTTCATCAGTATTTCCTGTATTTATATATGACTCATTTTCACTTGAATTATCATAAGGTATTGCTGAAAGTCCTGACCATTCACTTATCCAACCAGTCCCTTCTTGGTCTAATGTCCAATTCCAAAATATACCTACTTCGCTTCCATCAGCTATTTTATATGCCATTGCTCCTGATGAAGCTGTACCACTTGCAGTTTCAATTAGTGTAAAACCTGGGGGAACTGTAAATGTTCCTGCATTTTTATCTACTGCCATTCCAGTTACTAATAAATTGCCTGGAGTTGTTCCAAAATCATAACTTATATTCATGCCTCGTGCACCAGGAGTACCATATGGTTCTGCATCTGCTTTTTGCTGAACTAACCCAATAGGGTCAACAATATAATCAAAATCAACATCCCCAATAACAAGCAGGTCAAAAACATCATTGCTTCCAATCAAATCAGTTAAGTAAACTTTATACCAATCTTCTCCATTAATCTCAAATCTAGCAATCAAATCATTTTCATCTTTTTCAAAAACATCAACCTTGGCATTTCCTCTAGCATAAATTGTTATATCTCTTGAACTAGTTAATTCTTGCTCAAACTCAACTCTTAAATATTCCCCCTCACCAACATCATCAAACCAAACATTATCTTTTTCTTTAACATAATCATAAACATCTTCAATAAAATTCCTATTAGAATCTAAATGTTCTGCCTTGCTTATTTTAATAATTAACTTATAATTCTGTTCTGACAAGTGTAGAACAACCCATTCTACATAATCTATATTACCGTCGCCATCTAAATCATAATAATCAAAATCAATAAATTCCTTTCCTTCAACATGATATAATCTTATTTTATAAAAATCCTCTATACTTATCTGATTATTTAATTTACCTAAATCAGAGTAAGCTAAAACATCTTCATAATGTAATTCATCAGGTCCTGTAATCTTAATATTTTTCTCTCTACCCAAATTTTCTTCAAAAGCTTGCGGAGCTTGTGTATAGTATTCAATTGCAATCTCTTCCCCATCTTCAACTATCCCACTAACATCAATAATTTTTCCATCTTTTGTTTCAATTATGTTCCCAATTAATTCAGATTCATAAATCACTTTTCCAGTTATTGTAAATTTCCTTAACCAATTAAAAAATTTGTATATCAAACCCTTAGAATCATCAATATCTTTCCCAACATATCCTGTTATCCCTGCTTTTTTAATACTTTTTCTATCAATCTTTTCAATTAAATCCTCATATTCTTCTAGCTCCCTCTCAATTTCCTTGACTTCTCTTCCTGTTTTAATTGTAATATTTTTAGCCTGTTTTGGAATCTTAATTTTTTTCTCACCACTTGCATTAACTTTTTTCACCCATTTAACAGGCCTTCCAATAACTGCCTTATACTGGCTAATTGTTGCATTAGTAACTTCTATAGACTCATTAATAATACTCACATTAGTGTCAATTATTTCTGGTTCTTCAACTGTCTCATTCACAACAATGATACTCTCATTAATAATAACAATAGTTTCATTAATTGTCTCATTTGCTTCACTTATATTAGAAGTAATATTTACAGCCCCAATACTCTCATTTTCAATAATTTCTGTGATATTTTCACTAATTTCAATAGTTTCATTAATTATTTCCTCACTTATCCCTTGTTCAGCAGTTTCATTTTCAATTATTTCCCCTATTCCTGGTTCTTCAACTGGCTCCTCAACTATTTCTTCTACTACTTCCTCACTGCTTTCATTAGAAACAACAAATCCAATGATTTTTTTAAAAGAATTATAAAAAGGAGCCGTGCTTGGCATAGAATCAGAACCTGAAATCATACCTGGAATATGCTCTCCTGTTAAGGAAGTTTGTTCACTAAATTGCCCACTAAAACTTAAGCTATAAACTAAAAATAAACCTAAAAAAATTATCATAATCACACTAAAAACACTTAAAAAACTTGTAGGAGTAACTAATTTTCTTTTTTTCTTTACCTTTTGGTTTATTGTTCCAACATATCTTTTCTTAACTTTCCCAGTTGAATCTCGATAAGATTCATAATAATAAGGTCCAAACTTTTTTCCATTTCTATAAAAATATCTTTTATAAGCCATACAAACTCTTTTTTTAATAATATTTATAAGAGTAACTAATTTAAAAACCTTTTTTTAATGCAAAGAATATATAAATTACAAAAATCTTGTGGGAGTAACTAAAAAAACTAAAAACAATTAATTTAAAAACCCTTGTTCCTAACAAAATACACAATGCCCCTTTTTGATATGTACTGCAATAATAAAGAATGCCCTGCTTATGAACATACTGAAAGTTACATACTTAAAAATAACAAACAAAAAGTAAAATGTGGTGCATGCGGAAATGTTTTAGAAAGAAAAGTTAGTTTCCCAAATATTGGAAGTTCAAAAAATAAAAATCCTGGTTTCCAACCACCTGAATTTATAGGTATCCCTAATCAAATAACACTTCCTTGCGGGCATAAAATAGGTGCAATAAAAATATATGAGCTCACAGATACAAGCAAAAAAAATTACAAGATACCAAATAGTTTAAATTAAGAACTTCAACAGAAAATCACAACCAACCTCTTTTCCTTATGCCCTCATTTACAATTTCAAAATTCAATTCTTTTTCAGGCAAGCTTCTATGTTTTCTTATTATTGCCTTTTTCTTTCCAGTGTTTTTTAATTCAATTATACACTTGCTCCAATACTTTAAAATATCTCCTCCAACCACATTAACTCCTGCTTGTTTTCCTGCTAACCAATCTTCTTCACTTAAAAATGAACTATAAACTTGGCTTGTAATTAAAATAGGAATATCCTTTTTTCTTGCAATTTCATATAATGCCTTGATTTGCTTAGTTAAATCAGAATTAACCTTCATTACTTCTTCCACACTAATTTCTCTAGCTTCTACCAACTCTAATCTATAAAGCATTGTCATTGAATCAACAATTATCAAACCTATATTTTTACTTTCTTTTAATTCTTTTAACATTTTAAAAAAAGCTTGTTTTTGCTCCTGGAAATTAGTTGGTTTTAATATAATGATGTTCTTTAAAGCAAATTCAGGCAAATTTCCTGTTATTTGCTTTATTCTATCAATTGACAAACTTCCTTCTGTATCAATAAAAATAACTTTTCTTTCTTTTTTAGCTTGGTGGCAAGCAGCTAAAATAACAAAGTTGCTTTTTCCAGAAGCAGCAGGCCCATAAAATAAAGTTACAATATCTTTTTCATAACCTCCATCAAGCCACTTATCTAAATCATAGCTTCCTGTCATAATCTTGCTTGTAGATTTCTTAGGATCCAGTTCAATCTTTTCCATTAGTTCTAAAGAAAATAATATATTATAAAAATTATTGTATTAGAAAATACTCAAAATTAACCAAATCCACTATCCAGCTCAATCAGCTAGCTTTAGCAAACTCATTTGCATATTTTTTCAAATCTTTTCTTGCTTTATTAATTGCTTCTTGCAATGCTTTTTTTGCTGTTTTCCCTTCTGTAACTACTTTTAAAATCAAGGGCTTACTATAATGCTCTTTTCTCCAAGCACCTAATTTAACAGAACTATCTTCATTTAAATAAACCCTAACAAGCTCAGCTATAGTCTGATTATCTATCTGAACCTCTAATTCATTTTTCTCATCTTTAATAACTTTAATTTCCATTTTAAATCTAGGTTTTCGTTAACCTTTTTTGAAAAGGTTATTTTATAGACTAGTTAAAAAAGATAGGTTTTTAAAGTTTTTCTAACAAAGATTTTTTTACTTTTTCTGCAAACTCTGGTTGCATAAAACCAAGAGTCTGTTTTACAAATTTAGCAAAATGAACAGGGTCATTAGAATTAAAAACAAGAATTCTTTCTAATTCAAAAGGATCAGAATTATTTAGCTCATCAACAAACAAAGAAATATAATTATAACCAGGTGCAGCATGCTTCGATTTTGATATCACTATTTCAGCTAAGTCAAATGCATATGCTTAAATCAGATTTTCTGGCATTTTAAGTTAACTCATCATCAAACTCTTCAACTTCTTCAGGATAATCATTTATATCTTTAATATCAGAACCACCAATTAGCTCAGCCCCCCCTAAAAAATTATCTAATTCATTTGATTCTTTTTCTCTTCTTAATCTTAATTCTTCTTTTCTTGCCTCTATAATTTTCTGCCTTTCTTCAATCCTTCTTTGCTCTTCAAGTTGTTCTTGCCTTGTTGCTTGTATCTTTTTTCTATGTAAATCTTTTAGATCACTTATTCTAACTTCCCTTAAATTGACTTTTTTAACATTAAAATCCTTCACATCTGCTGTTTCTTCTTCACTTAAATCTAAATCCTCAGGCTCTTGCTCAATCACTTCCTCCCCCTCTACTTCAAGAGCTTCTGATTCTTGTATCTTCTCTTTAGAGACCGGCTCCTCACCAAATTCATCTTCAGCTTCTTTATCTTTTAAAGCATCTACAATCTTTCTCATTTTTGAAGCAAAAAAACCTTTCCCAGGTTTCTTTCCACCAACTTCTTCTAACTCTTCATAAAATCCCATCCCTTTCCCAAAATCAGAAAACTCTTTAGGTTCTTCAACTTCTTCAGGCTCTTCAATTTTTACATGCTCTATAACTCTCCTAACCTTAGGAAGTTCGGGTTCTGGAATGCTCTCTAATTTATTTCCATAAGAATCTAAAAGAATAGGTTCTTGATCAGGAATTGGTGCCTCCTTTCTTTCGATTTTTCTTAATGGAATTTGGAAAAACTGCTCTAATTTTTTTATCAAAACTTTAGCATTTTCAGGAACCTGCCCTTTTTCAATCATACTTATAGCTGCCTCAGATTCCCCTAAAACTTCTGCTAATTGCTTTTGAGAAAGTCCTTTTCTTCTCCTGTTTTTCATAATTATCCAATGAAAATAATCAATTAAATTAAGTTGGTCCTTTTGGGGAAGCTCTAATTCAGGATTATCATCTAAGGAATTTAACTCATCTTCTCTAAAAAAAGTGTCTTGTCTTTCCTCATCTTTCATTCCTGAAAGTCTTTTCATCCTAGCATAAACCCCAGCAGAACTTTCAGCTTGCTTAAGCTGTTCAGGATCTGGCCTTTTAATAATAGGAATGTTCTCAATAATTGCGCACCTCTCGCACATTACCCCCATCCTCCCTTCATAAATTGCATCAAAAAGCCTTACTTCACTCCCACTAATACCGCAGCGAATACATTCGTCTTCCATTTTTATTATCTAAAAAATAAAAGAATTTCCTTTTTATGCTTATTTATACTTAAAAGTATATAATCCTATTATTCAAAATAAACTTTTAATTCCTCAATAGTTTGTAAATCTATTATTTTTATTTCCTCATTTATTAAAATAACCGGCAATTCTTCCTGAGAAACATTATACCTATCTAAAATCATCTCAATTGAAGAAACCCCCACATCCCCTGCCATAGGAATAAGTAAGACTTCATTCCCTTTTTCTTGCTTTAATTCAAGAAGCAATCTTGAAAAAACATTTTGTTTTGCCTTTAAATCTATTCTTGGCTCATCATACTTATAAATATACAGCACATTAGAATAACTTGCATTGCATTTTTCCCTTGTTTTTATAGAATTTAATAACAAAGTGGCTC
>CAZQKV010000001.1:0-24944 GCA_964593995.1 Candidatus Woesearchaeota archaeon | reverse complement strand
TTCTTTTAGTTGTAAATTAGAGGTGGCTTTTATTAAAGAAACTTTCTACAGAACCTATGAGACTTATATAAATATCATGCCCTGGGCAGGACTTGAACCTGCAACTTCCACCTTAGGAGGGTGGCACTCTATCCAAATTGAGCTACCAGGGCATAAAAATTATACACTAAATTGCTTTAAAAAACCTGTTATAGCACTTAAGCCACATTAAATTTTAAAGTTATTCTCCTGAATATTAAAGTTAGAATTTATATAAAAACTTATAAAGAAACTTTATTGTTAAATATTATGAAAGTTTTAGCAGTTATTCCTGCAAGATGGAGGTCAAGCAGATTTCCTGGAAAACCCCTTGCAAAAATACTTGGAAAAACTATGATTCAAAGAGTTTATGAACAAGTTCAAAAAACCGAAGAAGTTACAGATATTTTACTTGCAACAGATGATGAAAAGATATTTAATTATTGCAAAGAAAATAATCTTAATGTAATTATGACTTCTTCTGACCATGCTACAGGAACAGATAGGGTTGCAGAAGTTGCTGAAAAAATTGATGCAGATATTTATGTAAATGTTCAAGGAGACGAACCTGTAATTCCTCCTGAAGCAATTGATAGGGTAGTCAGAAGATTAAGACAAGTTCTTGATAAAGGAATTGAGGTTGTTAATGCATATGATAATAATTTAAGCGAGAAAGATAAAGAAGATTATTCAATAGTAAAACTAGTTCCAACAATTGATGGCAATGTCTTGTTTCTTTCAAGATATGCTATCCCTTATGAAAAAAATCAGAAGTATAATAAAAAAACTCATTTAGGATTATATTCTCTTACTAAAAATTCATTAAGAAAATTTTCTAATTGGGGGAGAGGATTTGTTGAAAAATCAGAAAGTATTGAAATGATGAGGTTTTTAGAGCATGATGAAAAAATTGCTTGTGTAGAAGTTCCAGGGGGCTCAATTAGTGTTGACTTTCCAGAAGATATTATTAAAGTTGAGGATTATTTAAGAGAGAATAATTTGAATTAAATTGCTATTGTTTCTAAAATAAGTTTCTTTATTTTAGGCGTTGCTTTTTGAGCTTTTGAAAATTCTGCTCTTTTTTCTGCTAATTTATTTTGAAAATCAGGATCTGAAGCTAATTTAGATAAAACTTCAGGGATTTCATTTTCTCTGTAGATAGGCAAGGTTATTCCAAGTTCATTAGTTATTAAAGGATCTTCTACTTTTAGTCCGGGTTGTATACTAATTGAAGGTCTATTTAAATAAAGAGATTCTACTAAGACAGTAGAAAACATAGATAAAATAGCATCTGAAGCTAATATTGCCTCTTTCATATTATAACCTTTATTAAATAAAACAGAAGAACCACAATCTGTAGCTATTTTCTTAAGTATATCAAGATCATTAGCTGGATGTGCTTTTACTAATAATTCTATGTTTTTATTTTTTCCAGCAGGACTATTTAAAAAATCAATTAAACTTTTTAATACTGTGTTTTCAGTATATCCAAATTTGAATCCAGATCTTTATTTGATTGATTGAGCACAAAAAGTCATTAAATAAGAATCTTTTCTTGCTCCTAATTCCCTTCTTACTTTTTCTTTTTGATCTTGTGTAAAATCAGTACTAATACCTATGAGTTTATCAAAAACAGGGCTTCCGGTTACATACAATCTTTCTTCTGGAAATCCTTGTTCAATCATTTTTGATTTTATTATTCCATCAAGCACTGTGATTTTATCTGCCAAAATTAAAGGCTCATTTGTTCTTCTTCCAAATTTAATTAAATAATCTGTCCAAAAATCTAAAATAGTAAGGCTTGACATTTTTAGTTCTGCAGAAGCAAGTATTGCCTTCTGTTCAAGAACATAAGGTTCATCATCACTTGGAACACTTATCCCAGTTACTACAAGACTAGGATTTTCCTGTCTTAAAGCTTGATACACAGAATATGCAGTGCTATTTTTGGAACTATAATCTTTAAGAGTTTTATAAACAATTTTAGCCCTGTCAAAAATTTCTTGTGAAGGGCCTTCTGCTAAAGAGACTACTTCAATATTCTCATTTTCTAGAGATTTTATTAAAGGAGATAATGAATTTGCAGATCCTGTATGAGTACATACAGTTAATATTTTCTTCATAAAAAAACAGATAGTTAATGACTTATAAAACTTTGCAATTCTAACTTTAAAAAATTAATATAATGCAGAGGAGAGGATTCGAACCCCTGAAGGCACTAAGCCACAAGATCTTGAGTCTTGCGCATTTGACCGCTTTGCTACCTCTGCATAATAAAGGAAATATCCCTTATCAACCCTCTAAGATTTTTATAAGAGATAAAAATCCTAATAATTAACCATATAAAAAGCTTTATAAATACACAATTTTAGGTATAATTGAAGACGACCATAATAGCTTGGAAACACCTGTTCCCATCCCGAACACAGAAGTTAAGCTTGCTATGTTATTTGTGTTAGTTTCAGAAATGAAGCGAAGCTCATAAGTTGTCTTCATTTTCAACCAAAACCAACTAAATCAAAAAATCACGGGTAAAACATTAAAAAATTAAAATGATAATTCCAATAAGATGCATGAGTTGCGGTAAGCCAATAGGACAATTATGGGAAGAATTTAAAAAAAGAGTTGAAGGAGAAGGAGAAGATTCTCAAAAAGTATTAGATGATTTAGGATTAGAAAGATATTGCTGCAGAAGCATGTTCTTAGGGCAGGTTGATACATTAGAATTGATTAATAAATTCAAGAAGTTCTAATAATTAAATTTCTTTGATTAAACTTGTCTTTTTAAGAAAGTTTATACCTACTTACATAACCACATTTACACTTAATAATTTTAAAACCTTTTTTAATTCTAATTTCTGAATTTTCAGAATTAAAAAATGCATAGCATTTTTTACAAAAAAGTTTTCTTAAATTACCTAACTTAATGTTTTTAGACATTGCAAGTTTTTTTGCTTTTTTAATTTCTTTAGGATTTGAATTAGAACTATTAGAAAAAATTTGTTTTATTTTTTCTTGTATTTCAATTTTAGATAATTTGTTTTTCATAAGTTTATTAAATAGGAGGATTATTTAAAATATATGAAAGAAAATATATTTAGTGTTTTAAGTTTTAATTTAGGAAGATTTGTTAGCAGGCTAGATAAACAAATAGTCGCTAATAAAATTCTAGAACTTAGACCAGACATAATTGGTTTGCAAGAAGTTGATGAAATAAAAACTTTGTTTGGGCTTATTGAAGTTGGAGGTGCTAAAAAATATTTAAGTGATTTTTTAGGAAAAGCAGGGTATGAAGTAAGATGGAATCGTGCTAGCAGGGTTTCTTTAATTCCTGAAGTTTTAGCATCTGTAGCATTTAGAAAAAGGGATGGAAAACTAATTGCATTTAATAAACAAAAGTTTGAAGAAGGTTTAGAAACGAAAATCTATGATATAAAATCTTATTTACCATATTTAGGTTTATCTTCATTTAGAATTAATATGCAACAAATTTGTTTAAGGTTTAAGAAAAATAATTTAAAAATAGATTTTTTTAATAATCATTTAAACCATAGAGAAAATAATAGATTATTTGAAATTAGTAAAACTAGGAAAATTATTGATTCTATTTATAGAAAATACCAAAACGTGGGAATCTTTGTTGGAGATTTTAATTGTGAACCCGGGAGTTTAGATTATAAAAAAATATTAGAACCTGAAAAAGAGATTCCTGATATTAAAGATACTTTTACATCTATTTCTACAAATAAAAACAAAAGCGGTTATACTTGGGATTCTAGTAATTCTATAATCACAAGAAAATTAAATAATATTGTTTTAAGAACATTTACTAAAACCAAGGAGACTGGTATGAAGAAAAGAAGAATAGATTACATTTTTTTAAGAAAATCTCCTAAATCAAGAATAAGGGTTTTATCTTCAGAGGTTGTATTAAATGGAAAATATAACCAAGAAAACTTAAGCGACCATTATGGGGTTTTAACAACATTTGGAGTTTCTTAATAATATAACATGGCAAAAGATTTTCCAAAACCTCAGAAATTAAAAATTTCTGGGACTTCAAAAAAACAAAATAAATTTTTAAAGTTAAAATCAAAAATAATTCTTGCACCAATGCATGATATTACAAATATTGCATTTAGGATTATGTGCAAAAAATATGGTGCAGGGCTGGTAAGCACAGAGCTACTTTCTGCAAATGCAATTTCAAGAGGAAATAAATCTTCACTTAAATCTGCCATCACAAATAAAAAAGAAAAGCCTGTTGCTACACAATTATTTGGGCAAAATACAGAACTAATTATCAAAGCAGCCCAAATTTTAGAAGAAGAATTTGATATAATTGACTTTAATATTGGTTGTCCTTCAAAAAGAATAATGCAGCAAGGTTCTGGCGGGGCTTTACTAAAGCGAAAAAATAAGATTGCGGAAATTGTAAAAAAAGCAAGTAAATCAATTAAGATTCCACTTACTGTAAAAATAAGAACTGGTTTTAATAAAAGTAATGCAGATGATTCTCTGGAAATTGCAAAAATTTGTGAAAAAGCAGGAGCTTCTGCAATCACTGTTCACGCGAGAAGCGTTGAGCAAGGTTATTCTGGAAAAGCTGATTGGAGCATAATCAAAAAAATCAAACAAAATATTAAAATCCCTGTTATTGGAAACGGGGATGTTTGGAATGGAGAAGATGCAAAACAAATGCTTGAACAAACTAATTGTGATTATGTTATGATTGGGAGAGCTGCAATTGGCAACCCATTTATTTTCAAACAGATAAATAAATGGCTTGAAACAGGAAAGCAGGTTCTTCAGACAAAAAAGCAAAAAATTGATGATTATTTTGAATATATTACGCTTGCAAAAAAATTCAAAATATTTTCTATAAAAGATTCTAAATTAAAGGCCCAAGAATTTACAAAAGGTTTGCAAGGAAGCAGTAAATTAAGAAGAAAACTTAACACAATAAAAAGCTGGGAAAAAATTGAAAAATTAATGAAGGGGTTTTGATTTCTTTTTTATTTTTTATTACTTATAATTTTAAATACCCTTTATTCCTGATTATTTTATGGTGAAAGCTCTGATAAAAAAAGGTGTAGAAAAATCAAAGAGAAAAAAACCTTTAATTAAATTAAGAAATGTTGCTAAATATTATCGGATGGGTAATGAAATAGTAAAAGCACTAAATGGTATTAATATTGAAATTTATGAGGGGGATTTTGTTGCAATTGTTGGTCCTTCTGGTTCTGGGAAAAGTACTGCTATGAATATGGTTGGTGCGTTAGATATTGCTACAAAAGGAGAGATTTATTTAGATAATGAAAATATTGAACTTTTAGAAGAATCTGATTTAGCACAAATTAGGGGGAGGAAAATAGGTTTTGTTTTTCAAACATTTAATTTAATTCCTACATTAAGCGC
Source organism: Candidatus Woesearchaeota archaeon (assembly GCA_964593995.1). Lineage (GTDB taxonomy): Archaea > Nanobdellota > Nanobdellia > Pacearchaeales > GW2011-AR1 > ARS1285. Next base: position 19,508 of record CAZQKV010000001.1, on the reverse strand, counting down.
ACTAGAAAATGTTATGCTTCCAATGATCTTTCAAGAAATACCTTTTGATGAAAGAAGAGAAAGGGCTACAGAATTGCTTGAAAAAATAGGTTTAGGACATCGATTAGATCATTTGCCTAATGAATTATCTGGAGGAGAAAGACAAAGAGTTGCATTAGCTCGTGCTTTGGCTAATGATCCGGAAGTTATTTTAGCTGATGAGCCAACAGGAAACCTTGACAGCAGGAGGGGGCAAGAAATTGCAAAAATGTTTGAAAAATTAAGTGATGAAGGAAAAACAATAATCTTAGTTACTCATGATTTGAATATTGCAAAACATGCTGATAAAATCTATAAGTTAAGGGATGGACGAATAATAAACAATAAATAAAGAATATGTTAAGAGATTTCTTTAAAATTGCACTGAATAATCTTAAAAGAAGAAAATTAAGAAGCTGGCTAACTATGGTTGGGATTTTTATTGGAATTGCAGCAGTTGTTGGATTAATAAGTTTGGGTCAGGGATTACAAACAGCTATTACAGGCCAATTTGAATCTATGGGTTCTGATTATCTTACTGTAACAAATGCAGAAACTGGATTTGGTCCTCCTGGAAGTACTGCAATAGATAAATTAACAGACCATGATTTAAAAATAGTTGAGAATGTTAGGGGTGTGAAAAAAGCTGCTCCTATTCTCTTAAGGACATTAAAAATAGAGTATAATAAAATAGTTAGTTTTAGTATGGCCAGAGGAGTTTCAAACAATGCAGAAAGTTTACAAGAAGAATATGATGCCTTAGGTTTAAAAACAGCTGATGGGAGATTATTAAAAATAGGAGATAATAAAAAAGTTCTTCTTGGAAATGATTTTTCTAAAGATACAAAATTTGATAAACCAGTTGAGGTCGGAAAAAAAATAAAAATAAGTGGGGAAGAATTTGAAGTTATTGGAATTTTAAAAAGTTCTGGAAATTTCATGATTAATGGTGCTATTTTAATTTTCTATGAAGATTTAAAAGAAATAGAGGGGATTGATGATGAAATAGATATGATTGGGTTAACTATAAAAAATACTGAAGAAGCTTCTGATGTTGCTGAAAGAATTGAAAAAGCACTTAGAAAAGATAGGGACTTAAAAGAAGGTGAAGAAGATTTTGCTGTCCAGACCCCTGCTCAAGTTATTTCTACTGTAAATACTATTTTAGATAGTATTAATATTGTTGTAGTTGGGATTGCAATGATCTCTCTTATTGTTGGTGGTGTTGGGATTGCAAATACAATGTATACAAGTGTTTTAGAAAGAAGGAAAGAGATTGGTACAATGAAAGCAATCGGTGCAAGAAATTCAAATATCTTAAGTATATTTTTAATTGAATCAGGGTTATTAGGACTAGTTGGAGGGATTGTTGGAGCAAGTCTTGGTGCTTTATTTGCATTGGGGGTAGGAAGTGTTGCAAACAATGCTCTTGGAACAAGTATTATCCAGGTTGATGTGTCTTTTTCATTAATTATTTCTGCAATAAGTTTTTCATTTTTATTAGGAATTTTATTTGGAGCAATACCTTCTTATCAAGCAAGTAAATTACCTCCTACGCAAGCATTAAGAGGATGATACAAGATTACTTTAAAATTGCATTTAGAAATTTAAAAGAAAGAAAAGCTAGAAGCATCCTTACATTGTTAGGAATATTTCTTGCGATTGTAACAATTTTTGTTTTGATTAGTTTATCCTTAGGTCTAAATGATTTTGTTCAAGAACAATTTGAATTACTTGGAACAGATAAGTTTTTTATTCAACCTAAAGGAACTTCTGGTGCTCCTGGAACTCAGGGGGCTGTTGAGTTAACAACTAAAGATGTAGATATTATCAGAAAAACCAAAGGAGTTGATATTGTTGCATATTTTACTATTGGAAATGCAAAAATAGGTTATAAAGACCAGGTAAGGTACTATTTTGTTATGGGAATTCCTATGGAAAATCCTGAAGAGGCAGAAATGGTTTTTGAAGCTTCTGATCTTGGTGCAGAAGATGGGAGAATGTTAAAAAAAGGAGATAGTAAAAAAATCCTTATTGGTTATAATTATAAATATAAAAATTTGTTTGACAAATCAATTAAACCAGGAGATATTTTGAAAATAAATGATGTTGAATTTGAAGTTATTGGAGTTGTAGAAGCAATTGGAAATCCTGGAGATGATCAACAAACCTATATAACTTTAGAAGATTATAAAAAATTATTTGATTCTGGAGATAAGATTGATTTTATTTATGTTCAAATAAAGCATGGTGAAGATGTTAATGAAGTTGCTGAAAGAGCTGAAAAAAAACTAATGGATTATAGGGATGTTGATGAAAAAACAATTGATTTTGATTTACAAACTCCTGAACAATATTTAGAAATCTTTAATCAGATTTTATTGATATTAACAACATTTCTTGTAGGTATTGGGTTGATTTCAATTTTAGTTGGTGGAATAGGAATTGCAAATACAATGTATACAAGTGTTTTAGAAAGAACAAAAGAAATTGGTACAATGAAAGCTATTGGCGCGAGAAATTCAAACATCCTTAAAATTTTTGTTATTGAATCAGGATTATTAGGTTTAATTGGTGGAATTTTAGGTTTGTTTTTTGGAATATTAATAGCTAAAACAATTGAGTATGTCTCAACAGCATATATTGGCTCAAATATAGTTAGGGCTTCTTTAAATCCTTTTTTAGTATTTGGAGTCTTAGTTTTTGCGTTTTTTATAGGGATCTTATCAGGACTGGCTCCTTCATATCAAGCAAGTAAATTAAAACCAGTTGATGCACTTAGGCATGAGTAATGCATAAACTTTTAAACTAAGAAAAATTAAAAATAATATAAAGGGATGAAATGAAGATGAATGTTAAAAGTTGTTTTACTATTTTAGTAATGTTTGTTTTTTTAATTAATTCAGTTAGTGCTGCAGAGGGGAGTATAGAACTTGATAGACAACAAAGACTTAATTTTGGACATGTTTTAATAATTGAAAATATTAGTACAAGCCCTCCAGAGCTTATTCCAGGACAACCAGGGAAACTAAGATTAACAGTAAGAAACAATGGAAATTTTCAGTTAAATGATATTCGAGTGCAAATAGACCTTCCTTCTAAAATTTCTTTTTTAAATGATGTTAGTAAAAGAAAAATCCCAACTTTAGCTTCTTTAGAAAGAGAAGAATTAGAATATGATGTGGTTGTTTTGCCAGGAAGTTCCGAAGGAATTTCTAATGCAAATATTACTACAGATTATCTTAATCATATTGGAGATGAAAGACAAGATATTGATACTTTTGGAATTGCAATAAAAAGCGTTCCAAAATTTTATGTTTTTTTAGATGAGTCAACAATTTATCAGGGGAAGTACCTCGGGGAAGTAACTATTACTTTTATTAATAATGATATTGGGGATGCTAAATTCCTTACAGTAGAACTGCAAGAAAACAGTGATTATGAGATTATCCCTCCTAGCAGAGAATATATTGGGGATCTTGATTCAGATGATTTTGAATCAGCAGAATTTAAAATAAATGTTAAATCAAGAGAAAAAGCAGTTGTCCTCCCATTAAAAGTAAATTATAAAGATACATTTAATAATGAATATTCTGAAGATATGAATGCATATTTATACATAAAAACTCCTGCAGAAGCAGGAATAAAATCAAATATTACCACCATAATAGTTGTTATACTTTTGATACTTGGGATTGTTGGATATATTTTCTATAGAAAATACAAAAAAAAGAAAAATAGATTAAAAAAGGTTTAAGAATAGATAGTTTTTTATATAAAAATTTATAAACTAATTAAATTAGATTAATTAGTTTTAAAAAGAGGGATTAATAAAAATGAGGAAGTGTATCTATTGCAAATGCAATGTTTCAAATGATAGTGTTATAGATTTCTGCGAGAGATGTGGAAAAGGAGTATTTGGTGAAAGAATGTTTAATGCTATTGTTGAAAACATGCAGGAAGCTGAAGAAAGAGGAGACTTAGATCAGGGAGCATCAGGAAAACCAGAATAATCTATTAGAAGAAAGTTTTTTAAAGGTTGTATTTCTAGGATTTGCATAGTACTTAGAGTAAACTTAGTGGATATTTATTATATCTTAAATGACCGACGAACACTAAGAATAAATAATTCTTAGTTGTTTGTCTAAACAACCCAAAAAAAAGATTTGATTTAAATTAAAAAATGAACAAAAGAAAATCCATAAGAGAAAAAGGAAAAATCAAACTTAGTAGATACTTTCAGGAATTCAAAGAAGGGGATAGGGTTTCAGTAGGAAGGGAATTATCTTTAAATCCAAAGTTTCCAAAACAATTACAAGGGAGATCTGGAATTATTAAAAATAAACGGGGGAAGTCTTATATTGTTGAAATAAAGGATTTAAATAAGCAAAAAACATATATAATCCATCCTGTTCACTTAAAAAAACTTAAATAAAATGATATATGATAGAGCACCCCTTAATTTAAATGAAGTACAAGTAATACTTGAGAATATCTCTGATAATGATAGAAAAGAAGAAATGAAAATTTATTTGAAGAAATTTTTAAAAACTAAACCTAAACAAGCAGAAAAAATAAAAGAAGAATTAGAAAAATTAGACTTATTAAAGCTCAAAAGAGAACATGTAGTGAAAATTGTAGACCTTTTACCACAGGATTCGTCAGATCTTAATAAGATCTTTACAGATGTCAGTTTGAACGAGGATGAAACAAATAAAATACTTGAGATTGTTAAAAAAACAAAACAATAAAAATGATAGAAAAAGAAGAATACGCAATTATCTTAGATTTCCTTCCTTATGGTTATCCTTTAGAAAAGAAAATGATGCCTATAGCGCAGGCTATAGGAACCAAAAGATTCACATTATTGCAATTAGTTCCAAGAAGGGGAATTAAATTGGAGATTGCAGAGAAAGTATATATTGGAGAAGGCAAGAGAGAAAAAATATATTATATTCTTGGAAGACTTCCAGAAAACAAGCTTACTGAAACTGCAAGAGAACAGTTGCGAGAAGTTATTAAAAAAGAAATAATAAACAATGAAAAAAAGTTTGTTGATTTTTTTAATACAGCAGAAGCAATAAACACGAGATTGCATCAATTTGAACTACTCCCAGGATTTGGGAAAAAACATACTGAAGCAATTTTGGCAGAAAGAAATAAAAAATTTTTTGAAACACTAGGAGATTTGAAAAAAAGGGTTTCAAATTTACCAGACCCTACAAAAGCTATTGAGAAAAAACTATTTGAAGAGATGGCTGGAAAAGAAAAATACGCCCTTTTTATAAAACATTAAATAAGTTTTTTATTTTGAAAATTTAAGAGGTTTATTAAGATGGAACAAGTATCAGAACAAAAAAAACAAAAAGAAAAGAAAGATTATTTTTCTATAATTAGAATTCTGCAAACTGATATTCCTGGAAATAAAAAAGTTTTGGTTGGGCTCACTTATATAAAAGGGGTTTCGTGGAGCATTTCAAATGCTGTTTGTAAAATTTTAAAAATTGACATAAATAAAAAAATTGCTGAGCTAAGCGAGCAAGAGATAAAAAAAATAATTGCATTTTTAGGCAAAAATAAAGCAGATCTTCCTAAGTTCTTATTAAATAGAAAAAAAGATTTTGATACTGGAGAAGATACACATTTAATCGGCGGGGAGCTTGATATGAAAAAAGAATTTGATATTAGAAGATTGAAAAAAATAAGGTCTTATAGGGGATTAAGACATGCTTTTGGACACCCTACAAGAGGACAAAGAACAAGAAGCAATTTCAGAGCAAAGGGTAAGAAAAAAACAGTGGGAGTTAAAAGGAAGAAATAAGGAATTAAAAATGCCAAAAAGAAAAATAAAAAAATATTCAAAACCGCAAAAACCTTTTGATAAAATAAGAATAAGTGAAGAAAATGAATTAAAAGAGAGATATGGATTAAAAAATAAAAGAGAGATTTGGAAAGCTGATGCTGCAGTTAGGAGGATAAGAAATCTTGCAAAACAATTAATTACAAAATCTGATGAAGAAAAAAAAGCTTTTGTTTCAAGATTACAGAAAAAAGGTTTTGAGGTCAACAGCATAGCAGATGCGCTTGCTTTAGATAAAGAAGATTGGTTAAAAAGAAGATTACAAACAATTGTTTATATGAAAAAACTTGCAAATACTGCCAAACAAGCAAGGCAATTAGTGGTTCATAAACATGTTTCTGTTGGTAAGAGAATTATTAATATCCCTTCTTACCAAGTCACCCTTGAGGAAGAACCAGATATGGAACTAAATATTGTTTTAAAAATTAAAAAGAAAAAAGATAAGGTTGAAGAGATTAAAAAGGAAATTGGAGAAGAAATCCAGGAAGAAACAGCAGGTTCTGCAGAGGAGATTGCAGAAGAAACAGCAGGTTCTGCAGAGGAGATTGCAGAAGAGATAGCTGAAGCTGAAAAAGAAATAGCAGAAGAGGTTGCAGAAATTGAAGAAAAAGTAGATAAAGGAAAGATAAGTCAAAAAAAAGCTGACAAAGAAATTAATGAGGAAATTAAAGAGATAGCAGAAGAAACTTCTGAAGAGATTCAAGAAATAAAAGAAAAAACCAAGGAGGAAAAACAATAAGATGAATGAAGAAAAAGAAACAAAACAAGTTAAGGAAGAAGATAAGGAAAGGAAAGAAGTTTCAAAGAAGAAAGAAAAGAAAGAAAAAATTGCTGTACTTAATATTTATACTAGTTTTAATAATACTATAATGTCCCTAACTGATTTATCTGGAAAAACTCTTGCTAAATTTGGAGGGGGACAATCAACAAAACAGAATAGGCTGAAAGCAAATCCAACTATCGCTATGTTTATTGCACAAAAAATAGCTGAAGAAGCAAAAGACAATGGTTTAACTGGATTCTATGTTAGAATAAGAGCTAAAACCGGACAAAATAATCCCGGGCCTGGGGCACATGCTGCAATAAAATCATTAACAAGAGCGGGATTTAGAATTTTAAGTATTATGGATACTACAAGAATGCCAAGAGGGGGCCCTAAAAAGAAAGGAGGTAGAAGAGGGAGGAGAGTATAATCAATAAAATTTAAAAAGCAATATTTATTAGCGTTAAGATGATACAAATACAAGATTATAATAAAGAAAAACAAAAATTAAGTTTTACAACAGACATGCAAATTAGTTTAGCTAATGCCATACGAAGATCTGTACTTGAGATTCCAATAATGGCCATTGATGAAGTTGAAATTTTTAAAAATGATTCTGCATTATATGATGAAATAATTGCACATCGTCTTGGATTAATACCAATAAAGACTACTAAAACAGGTAAAGAAACTAAATTTAAAATAAAAGCAAAAGGCCCGTGCACAGTTTATTCAAGTGACATTTCTCCAAGTGTTGGCACACAATATAAACTTCCCATAACTATTTTAGACGAAGACCAGGAAATTGAAATTCTTGCGAATGCAAAATTAGGTTTGGGAATTGATCATGTTAAGTATTCTCCTGGATTAATTTATTATAAACACAATCTAGATCCAGAAACAATAGATTTTGTGAATATTAATGATTCTGGAGAAATTAGTTATGATGAAAAAGAATTAGAACAAAAGGGGATTTCTCAAGAAGATATGGATAAGATTAAAAAGCTAAGTAAAATAAACCAGTTAAAATTTAATATAGAATCTTGGGGGCAAATAGAAGTCAAAGAGATATTTCAAAAGAGTACTGAAGTTTTAGATAAAAACCTAGAAAAACTTGACAAAGCTATTAAATAATAAAAATATTCAATACGTGCTCTCTTGCATAATATAAAGCGGAGATGCCGGAGCGGTCAAACGGGCGTGGTTAAGGTCCACGTGGCTTAGTGCCTACAGGGGTTCAAATCCTCTTCTCCGCATTGATATTTACCAAACTATAAGAGTTAAAATGATAAGCAAAACACAAATTGATAAAAAAATGAAAAGAAAAACAAATCCCAATTTAGTTGAAACTATCTTTATTGCTAAAAAAAATAACTTATTAGACTTAGCAAAAGAATTAGCAAAACCTACAAAACAACAGATAAAAATTAACCTAAACAAACTAAATGAGTTAAAAGAAAATAATATTATGGTTGTTGGGAAAGTTTTAGGAGAAGGTAATATTGAAAAGAAAATAAAGATTTCTGCTTTAAGTTTTTCAGAATCTGCAAAAGAGAAATTAAAAAAAGCAAGTTGTGAAATAAAAACAATACAAAAAGAAATCAAAGATAATGTAAAATTAAAAGGCGTTAAAATAATCTAAGTTAAAAATGGAGACAAAAATAATAAATGCAGAAGGAGCAAGTTATGGGAGATTATGCAGTTATGCTGCAAAACAGGCTTTAGAAGGTAATAAAATTATAATAGTAAATTCTAAAAAAGCAGTAATAACTGGAAATAAAAAAGATATTATTAGCAGATTTAAGGAATTAAGATCAAAAGGAGGGCACTCTGGAAAGGGCCCTAAACTATCTAAACTCCCTTATAAAATATTAAAAAAAGGAATAAGATCTATGCTTCCAGATTATAGAAAAGGAATTGGAAAACAAGCAATTGAAAAAATTAAGTGTTATGAAGATATTCCTAAAGAATTTGCAGAACAGAAGATGATTAGAATTCAGGGACCAAGACATAATAAATATATTGATTTAAAAGAATTATCAAATAAATTATAATAACTAAAAAGATGACAAAAATAGAAAAAAAACTAACAGTTTCTGGAAAAAGAAAAACAGCAATAGCAAAAGCTTCAATCAAGCAAGGGGATGGTGTAATCTTAATAAACAAAAAGCCTTATGAAAATCTTGATGTTTTTAAAAAACTTTCAATAAGGGAACCAATTGAGTTAACAAAAAAAATATTAGGTAATTTTAATTTTGAAATAAAAGTTAATGTAAAAGGCGGGGGAACTGAAAGCCAGATTCAAGCAGCAAGACTTGCAATTGCAAGGGCATTAGTCGAGTTTACTAAATCAAATGAATTAAAAAAGAGGTTTTTAAAATACGATAAAAATCTTTTAATTGCTGATACTAGAAGAAAAGAAGCTTATAAGCCTGGAGATAGCAAGGCAAGAAGAAAAAGACAAAAAAGTTTTAGGTAATTCTAAGAAGCTGAGAATTCTTAATAAATTTATATTTATGGTAATTCAACTTCTACTGCTTCAACACTGTTTCCATTAGTATAACTACAATAAGCATATGACTTGTGACTCCAATCTAAAATCGCTACTTGTTGTTGTGGGTTAGAAAGGGAAGCAGGAACAAAAATACAAGGGGTTGGTTTATATCTGACCCCACTACCTGACTTTACAACAAAAGAGTTACTTGAACATTTAACTCTTGTTGGATAACCTCCTGAAACTTGCGCCATTCCCTGAGTTTCAAAAAAAGAAGTATCAAGCCAGCCACCGATAGTTGCTTCATCAAAATAGGTATGTGCATTGCTACAACTTTCTGAAGGCGGGAGATTTAATGCAAGATATGTTGCAAATTGTGCAGGATTTTTATTAGACTCACAGCATTTTCCTGCATCTGCTCCACATTTAGATAAATCAAATATTAAGTCTCCTGAGCCTCCGCCACTATCACCACTTCCATAATCCCCACTTCCTTCACCTTCACAATATAATGGAGGATTAAGACTTGAACACTCCCCAATTAAAGTCCCATCTTCACAATAGCCATCAGCACAATCTTGTCTTAACCAATTGTCTGCAAAAATTGAATAATCAACCATATTAACAATACCATCTTTATCAATATCTGCCCCATCACACCAATTATTTTCTTCTGCACAATCATCTTTTAACCAATTATCTGCAAGAATATCAAAATCACTCATATCAACTTTTCCATCTTTATTAATATCTGCTCCACCACACCAGGCCCCGCTAGAACTTGCGTAGCCAGTTGAAGTTCCTAATTCTCCTTTTTCCTTAAGTATGTTTAAAAGGTCTTGTTTAGTAGGTTCCTTAGGAGACCTAAAAAGAGAATACATTGCAATAGAACTTAATAATATCACACTAATTACAATTACTAAAGAAATATTCTTTTTTAACCCCTCATTTTTCATAATAAAAAGAATAGGAAAGTTTATTTAAATGTTCTGATGAATAATTAGCAATCTCAGCTTGTACAAAATCCTGGGTTTCCGGTAACAAGTGCAAAATCAGCCATATTAACAATTCCGTCGCCATTTAGATCTGCACCACCACAACATCCTTCTTTAGCAGGACAAGGTTGTTCTAACCAGTGATCTATTACATTTGTTTGATCATCTATATTTACAATTCCATTTCCATCTGTGTCTCCAGGACAATCTTCATTTATTGGACAATGAGGATTATCATTACAAGCAGATTGAAAATCAAGTGCCCAAAAATCAGAATCTGTAGGATTAGTTCTTTGCTTAATATCTACAGCAAAAACAACTTCTGTTACAGTATCACTCCCATTAGCAATAGTAATTCCAATATCATCACACTGATGACATACAGTTGCTTCAGGACGCAAATCCGCGAAATCTGCTTCATAACAGGCATATGCATCAGAACCATAATCATCAGAACCATTTTCAGGTTCATCACAAGCTGTTATATAAAAATTATCCCCCATAAGCGGATTTGGAAAAGTAACTTCATAAACTTCTACTTCTTCTCCAAAACAAGGAGGGCAGACATTTTTGATTTTTTGCATTCCAGTTATAATATGATACAAAAAAGGGGAGGTAGTCCAGGTTATGTGATTAGCACTACAAGAAAGAATATCTCCAGACCCCCCAGTAGAATAAGTAGTTGTTGCTAATTCTCCTTGTTCAATCATATCTAGAAGTTCTTGTTTAGTAAGCTCTTTAGAAGGCTTGAAAAGAGCATACATTGCAACAGCAGTTAATAATACCACACTAATTACAATTATTAAAGAAATATTTTTATTTAATTTACCCCTTTTCATAATGTAACTAATAAAATCATTTATTTAAATGTTTTTAATAAAAATTCTTAATTAAAACTTAATAAAAAAGTTTATTAACACATTTTAATTCCTAAAACAGTAAAAAGAGGTATTAAAATGGGGTTTATTGACTGGATTGCAGGATTTTATACTAGTATCAGAAACTCTGTTCCTGAAGGGTATAGAATCTTAGTTGACCTTACATTATATACATTATTTATAGCGCTTTATGCTGTTTTTATATGGAAGTTCTATAAATTTTTAGCAAGAAGAGAAATTATTAAATTAAATTTAAGCAAGTATAATCATTCCCAATATCCAGGATTAGAAAAATTCTTTGCTGTTATTTTATATACTGTTGAATATCTAATTATCCTGCCTTTTTTAGTATTATTTTGGTTCGGAATTTTATCTTTGTTTTTATTATTATTATCTGAAGCCGGTGCTGCTCTGACTCTTTTAGCTTCTGCTGCTATTATTGCTTCAACAAGAATTACTGCTTATATTAGTGAAGACTTATCAAAAGACTTAGCAAAAATACTTCCTTTTACTGTTCTTGCTACATATTTATTAAATCCTGACTTTTTTGATATTGCTAATCTAATTCTTAAATTTAAAGAGGTTCCTTCATTATTTAATAATGTTGTAATGTTTATCATATTTATATTTGGGATTGAATTTCTTTTAAGAGTAATATATTCTATTGTGCAATTAATTCATTCTAGTTCTCAAGAAGAAATAGATGATGAAGAAATAGAAGAAACAGAAGAAGTTGATGAATAAACTAAATTTATAAAAACTTACTACCTTTATTATTAATTAATTTTAAAATCTAAAACTCTTGTGTCAGGAGAAAGCAGATAAACTTCATCATCTTTACTTCTTAATCCCCTATAAATCTTTTGAAGAAGATCTCTTCTTGCCTTATCAATATAAAAACTCATAAAATGTTCTGGCTTATTTTGTTTTAAAATTTTCCAAAAAATAGCCGATATGTTTGGGTATGGAAATCTTGTGATAACAATACTATTACAAGTTTCTCCTGGGAAATCTGCTCCGCGATTACAGCGGGTTGTGAATAAGATTGGAATCTTGCCTTGCTTAAAATCTGCTACCTTTTTACTTAAAGGGTCACTAGCCTGTTGATGCATAAGCTCTGCTCTTGTCGGTAAATTATCTAACTCAAATTGGGTTTTTTCATAATCTGTTGGCAGGTCTGAAAAAGCAGTTATATGGACTAGGATAGGGAGTTTAGCACTTGCTATCGACTTTGATAACGCCTTTAGATATTGCTCTCTTGAAATATGATTATTTTGAAAATTAGTATACTTACAATCAATTTCATATCCGTGCCTGCACTTAATTAATTCTCCTTGGTGTTTAGTTTCTGCATCTATTATTTTAAATTCTTCTAATCCAAAAATTCCCCTTAAAACAGATTCTGAATGTATGGTTCCTGACATCATAATTAAAACTTTATTTTTTTCAATAAGTTCCTTTAATTTTTTGGCAAGATTTGTCGTGACTAAGTGAACTATGATGTCATTTTCTCTTTTTTCAATTGAAAAAAAAGTTTCATCTAAAAAATCCTGGAAGGTTTTAGCTACTTCATCTAAATGAAAAACATAATTATTTTCATCTGCTTCTACACCATATAAAAATTCTTGATTTCTTAAAATAATAATTAGAAGTTTTTCAACTAAGGTATCTTTAATAGGGAAAATTTCTCCTTCCTGATATGATTTTTTCAATCTGATTGTATTCGTTATATCGATTAAATCATCTATTATTGCTTGCCCTATGCTATCTTCTGGAAACAAAAGATTTAGTGAAAATAATAATCTGTTAAGATTTATTTTTTCTTTATTTGCAAAGCTGTCTAAAAATTCATCACACTCATCTATGATTTCAATTTCTGTTGCTGGCTTTCGATTCATCAAAGTCTCTAATTTATATTTCATGCTGTTGAATATAATCACATCAGCATCTTCATAAGCAAGATACTGGTCATAAAATCCACACCCTTTTTTTCTTTGATTAAAAACAAATTTCCTATTATCTAATCCAAGGTACTTTATTTTTCTTGCATTTTTAAATTTCCTGATTTCAAATTCTTCTGGAAGAATTGGAGACCAGTATGGACAGATTGGTGCTATTGTCATTCTTTTTATATCTAATACTGAATTAAAATCAGTTATTTTGATGTCTGGATTTTGTTTAATATAGTCTTTTAACATTGGGAGATTTTTTTCTTTAATTTCTATTTTACATGGAAGAAAAATATTATTACAAGACTTATCTTCACTTGGCTTTAGTTTTGAACTTACCCCTAAAAATATATCACTTAATTTTGCATTTTTTTCTTGCAGTTGTTTAATTTCAATTGGATTTTTAGATTCTTTTAAATATTTAAATTTAAAATTATGTATTCCTACAATTGATTTTATTTTCAGTTTCTCAAAATTTTTCATTTTCTCAAAATCCTTTAGAACATATTTTTTATCAGAATAATCATTAATATATTGCTGTTGCAAGGATTTTATTGGAACTACAATAGAAGTCCTTCCTAATTCTTTTGCAAGGTTTAAAGCAATTGCAGATTTTCCAGTCCCGCACATTCCTCTTATAAAAATAATTTTATTACCTTGTTTTATAGACTCAACAACTTCATTAACTACATCTTCTTGAGATTTTCCATTAGAAAAAATTAAGGGTTTCAATTCTTGGTTGTTTTCAAATAAACTCCACATTGTTAATCAGATCTTTGTTCAATATGATTCTCGTTGTTTCCATTGAAAAGGTAACAACTACTTCTAAATTCACACCAGTTACATAGAAGACTTGAATTTGCAGGAAACTCTGTTGCAGATTCTATTTTTTTAATTAAATTAATAATTTCTGTTTTTAATTTTTCTAATTGTTCTAAACTTCTTTTTGAAATTATTTTATGATTAAATGCCAGAAAGTGCCAAATCAAATGAACATCTATTGCTTGTGGGAAATCTTCTCTAATAGCAATCGAGTATAATGCTAATTGCCTGTCTTTATCTAATTCTTCTTGAGACTTTAAAAAACCAGAGGTTTTATAATCATGAATTTCAAAAATTCTTGATTCTTCGTTATAAACTAATCTATCTATATAGCCTTGCAAAAAATATTCTCCTTCTTTATCTAATTTTACAATAACTTTTTTTTCAGTTGCAATTGTATTATCTTTAAAAGGGGAATTTTTCATAAAATAATTTATTAAGAATTTTATACCAAGATCATAATAATAATCAAAATTATATTCAGGTCTTACTATTTTTATTTCTGAACCAAAATTCTCTTTCCAGTTGTTTATATAATAATGAATTACTTCATCTAAATCAAGAGTTTTCTCTTTATTTTCTTGACTATAAATCCATTCTAAAACATCATGAACCCGGTTTCCTAAAAACCCTTCTATAGTTTGTTTTATATCTGGCTCAATTTTATCAATATATCTAAACTTAAATTTTAAAGGGCATTGTTCAAATGTTGAAAGTCTTGAATGAGAGTAAATCACCATTTTGTCTTGTTTGGGTAATTTAGAGGAGCAAATAGGGTATTAAAAGTATTTCTATGGTTAAAACCTTATAAAAAACAAGTTCTAAAACAGAAACATAAATAAACTAGTTTTTGTTTTTCTAAAATGAATGTAAACTTTTTAAAGATAAGTTTAATCAAAACAAACCCTTCAAAAAGGTTTGACCCAAACCAAAATTTAATCAAAAACAAGAATTTAAAATGAAGATAACAAGTCCTGATTTTGAAAACAATGAAAAAATCCCTGTTAAGTTTACAGGAGATGGGGAGGATATTAATCCAACATTAATAATTGAAGATGTTCCTGAAAATACAGAAAGTCTAGTTTTGATTATAGATGACCCAGATGCTCCTGTTGGGTTATGGATTCACTGGTTAGTATGGAATATTTCTCCAAATACAATGGAAATTAAAGAAAATTCTATTCCAGGAGTCCAAGGAGAAAATAGTTGGGGAAGAAACAATTATGGAGGGCCCATGCCTCCTTCTGGAACCCATAGATATTTTTTTAAATTGCATGCATTAGATACAAAACTTGATCTAAAAAACGGGGCAACAAAACAAGAACTTGAAAAAGCTATGGAAGGACATATTTTAGAAAAATCAGAATTTATTGGATTATATAGGTAAGAAGTTATTTAAATAACTTTAAATAATATAATTTGTTTTTTTAGTTTAGAAAAGTTAGGTAAAAAGAAGGAAAATGGATGAAGAAATTGAAGGATTTGAATTTTATGCAAGAAAAGGCTTAATTGGCTTAATTATCTCACTAGGAGTTATATTAATTATAACTATTGGATTACTTGTGTGGTCTTTGTTTACTTATTCTCCTGCAAATTTAAAAAATGCGCTTTTAAGAATCCCAACAACTTCTGTGGATATTTTTGCTATACTCGAGGGACTTATTATTTTTATTGCGCTCCCAATTATAATTGCTATTAAGATAGCATTAATAAAAAAAGATAAAGCAAATCAGGCTAAATAAAATAAATAATAAATTAAATTTCTGCTACTACCACTTTAAAATTACTTGTAACTACTTTTCAGATTTGGAGTATATAAACAAGAGGGGGATAAAAAATATATTTTTTTTCGCAACTTTATATTTAAATAACAAGAGGCTTTTATGGCTGGAGGTGGAGTATGATAATAGAGGTTTCATTTGCATTGGTGGGCGGCCTAAATTTTGGGCTTGAAAAATATTGGGGAACTGTGGATAGTTTAATGAAAAAGTATCCAAAAGCGACCTGGAAGAGAATAGTTGATAGAAAGAAAGAGATATGTAAGTATCTTATTGAGATTAATAGCTAGCGGTTTTAAATTTTTCTTTTTTATTTTTTTGCTTTATAAGTAATTTATAGATTATCTAAGGGATTTTTAATAGATTTTACTTGATCAGAACTAATATGCGTATAAATCTGAGTTGTTGCAATTGAACTGTGCCCTAAAAGAAATTGAATCTTCCTGAGGTCAACCCCAGAATCAAGAAGGTGAGTAGCAAAACTATGCCGAAATGTGTGTGGATGAACCTCTTTTTTAATTCCTATAAGATTTGCAATTTTTTGTACAATCTTTTGTATGTTCCTAGTAGTTAAAGGCTTTTCTTTTGAAAACACGTATTCCCAACTAGGGTGCCTACTTATAAATTTCTCAAGCTTTTTTGAAAGTTTTTTTGACATCACAAAAAGCCTGTCTTTTTTCCCTTTTCCTTCTCTTACCCACCCGCTACTTTCACTAAAATTTAAATTAACTGGTTTTAAGTTAACTAACTCAGAAACTCTCAATCCTGAAGAATAAAGTAACTGGAGTATTAAACTACTTTTTAATGTTTGGGCAGAATTAATTAATTTCAATACTTCTTCTCTTGTTAACACTGAGGGAATCTTTTCTTCTTTTTTTGGTCTTTTAACTCCTGCAGTTGGATCTTTTTCAAGAACATTAGAATATGCAAATCTAATAGATGCAAGAAATAAAATCACAGAAGAAGGAGCTCTTTCAGACATTTTGTCTGCAAGAAAATACTTAACATCTTGAGAATCAATTTTCTCAGGATTTTTGTTAGAGTGCTTTAATAATGCTTTATTAAAATCAATATAATTTCTTAAAGTATATTCAGATAATTTACTTATTTTAATTTCTGTTTCAACCCTTTTTAAAAATTCACTGACTTCCATAACCTAGATAGTGCGAACTTCTATATAAACTTATTCTGTGTAAATTTAATTGAAATTTAATTAAAAATCTATTAAAATTGCTTAATTAATCAAAAACATTTAAAAACCTTATAAGCAATTTAATTTTGAAATGAACATTCCCAAAGAAGAGGCAGGCTCTGCTACAAAATTTATAAATGAAAACACTACTCCTGAAGGAGGAGACAGAGGAGTTCTTGAAAATTTGAATAGAGCTCTTGAAGAAAATCCTGACATCAAAACATAATAAAAAGTTATAAATAAATTAAAACCTTTGTAAATTAATGGCAGATAAGGAAAAAACTATTGAAATTCCTGAAGAAAATATTTGCGACGCTTCTGGATTTATAAAGATAAATACAACCCTTCCTGAAGGAGATAGGGGTTCTGTTGAAGAATTAGATAAGAGCTTAGAAAAAAACCCAGAAGTTAGAAAAGCATAAAAACAACAAAATGAAGCTGAGAAAAAAGTTATTTTAAACCTCAGATAAGCTTTTATAATTTAATCTTCTTAAAAGAACATGCCTTATTGTCATCATTGCGGAAGAAAAATAAAACAAGGAAATCAATTTTGTCCTTCTTGTGGGAAAAAATTAGGGGGTTCTTTAATTAAAGAACAAAAAGATTCTTTTGATATTAAAGAATATTTAGAAACTTCTAAATCTACTTCTGCCAAACCTATAAAAAAAGAAGGTAAAAAAATTTCTACTATTTTATTTTTTATTTTGCTTGTTGTTGTAGTTTTTGCTTTTGCAAGATTTAAAGATGCTAATACTATTACCCCCTTGGTAATTGATAATGGCTCAATTAATGATTCTAATTTTGGCACTTGTCCTTATGCGTGTTGTTTAAATAATAATTATGAAGAGAAATTGTGCCCTGGAAATGAAAAATGCATAGAGAATTTATGTATTGATATAGAATATCCTGAAAATAATGAAACAGGAATTGTAATAAAAGTAATTGATGGGGATACTGTTTATTTGGAGGGTGGAGAAAGGATTAGGCTTCTTGGAATAAATACTGAAGAAAAAGGACAAAGATGTTATGATAAAGCTAGAGAAAGGCTTGAAGAACTTATATTAAATAAGGAAGTTAAATTAGAAACAGATGTTGATAATGAAGATATTTATGAGAGATTGTTAAGATATATAATTATTGATGATAAAAATATTAATGTTTTGTTAGTTGAAGAAGGATTTGCTAGTGTCTATATTGTTGGTGAAAATAAAAGATATTTATTAGAATTAGAAGAAGCTGAAGAAATTGCAAAAAATGCAAAAGGTTGCATTTGGGAAAAAAGTTCGTTATGCGGAGGATGTATAGGAATTTCTTATTTTCATTTAAATGCAGAAGGAGATGATTGTGAAAATCCAAATGATGAATATATCATATTTAGAAATTCTTGCGATAATGAGTGTGATATTACTGGGTGGAGTGTAAAAGATGAGGCAACTCATACATATAATTTTCCAGAGTTCATATTAAAAAAACAAGAATCAGTAACATTATATAGTGGAAATGGGACTGATATAAACAATGAATTTTATTGGAAAAATCATGGAAGCAGCGGACCTTGTCCTGCTATCTGGAATAATGATGGGGATACTGTTTATTTAAGAGATAAGGAAGGGAAATTAGTTTTGGATTATACTGGTTTTTGATTTTTTGCGAATGTTTTTATACTTTAATTTCTTAATTTTTTAATGGAGAATATAAAAGAAAAAGAGGTTCAAGTAAGTGAAGATTTGTCGAGAACAAGGAAGGTAATAGCAAACTTAAAAGGAAAAGTAAGACAAATAGCAGAGCAGTTAAACCAGGAAAGATTAAGGCAAGAAAATGCAAACAAAAACATAAGTAACATGATTAATAAGATTAAATTAAGAAATATAAAAAAGAAAAATCTTCATCTTGAAATAAAACAAAACTCTGAATTTCTAAATAAAAAGAAAAAAGAATTAGCAAAACTTAGAAGCCAAAAAAGAAAAACAACAAAACATAAAGAGAGATTCTTAAAATTAAAAAAGGAGATGATAAAGTTGCAGACTAGATTAATAAATGCTTATGGAGAATTAGAATCTAATTAAGCAAAACATTTATTAAGGATTTTTCATATAAATTAAGATGGTTGCTATTGGACTTTTATATGGTATAGGAATTGTTATTTTATTCTTTATTTTAGCAGGGCTAAAAATTGTAAAAGAGTATGAAAGAGGGGTTAGGTTTACATTAGGAAAATTTACTTCAATAATGATTCCTGGTTTAAGATTAGTTATCCCTATTTTACAAACGTGGGAAAGAGTTGACATAAGAGTTAAGGCAATTGATGTTCCTGATCAAGATGCAATTACAAGAGATAATGTTTCTATTAAAGTAAATGCTGTTCTTTATTATAAAGTAAGTGATGCAAAAAGGGCGATTATTGAAGTTGAGGAATTTGATTATGCTGTTTCTCAATTAGCTCAAACAACTATGAGAGACGTTGTTGGAGAAGTTTCATTAGATGATTTATTAAGCAAAAGAGATTCTGTTTCAAAAAGAATCAGGGAGATAGTAGACAAAGCAACAGACCCTTGGGGAATAAAAGTAGATAGTGTTGAATTAAAGCATGTTGAATTGCCTGAACAATTAAAAAGAACAATTGGAAAAGAAGCTGAAGCTGAAAGAGAAAAAAGAGCAGTTATAATTAAAGCAGAAGGAGAAGTTGTTGCTGCTAAAAACCTATCTAAAGCAGCTAAAATGCTGTCTGATTCAAAAGGGGCATTGCACTTAAGAACACT